>JAJRDF010000171.1 GCA_028678555.1 Methanomicrobiales archaeon | reverse complement strand
CCTCGCCCTCATACCGTTGCTGTTTGAATGGAAGGACGGGTGGATCTTCCCGTGGCCGGCCAAGTTCCTGATCGGCCTCACCCTGTTCATCCACATGGGGGGCGGGATCTACCACTGGTACTTCAACCTCTACCCCATCTACGACAAGATCGCCCACCTGGTGGCCTCCATGACGGTCGCCTTCCTGACCTTCCTCTTCCTCCTCTTCCTGGCCTACTATTCCGTCGTTCGCCTGGGAAGGGGTGCGATCATCTTCCTCATTGTCGCCGTCTCCCTCTTCTTCGGCTTTGGCTGGGAGCTGGGCGAATTTATCATCGACCAGAACCTCTTCTCCACCTATTTCGTCACCTCCTATGACAGCCTGATGGATACCATCTTCAACCTCCTGGGATGCGGCTACATCGCCTTCCATGCCAACGAGTACCTGAAGCTGGAATCCCCCGAGAGGCTGTTCCGGCGCTTCGTCACCTGGTGACGGCAGGGTCACCGTTCCCCAGTCCCTGCGGAGCCCAGGAGACAGGTCTATACCGATGCAGGTGTACCTCTCCCCCATGAAAGGGAATCCCTCATCGATAGCAGTCCCGGTCATCCTCCTCCTGGCATGTCTTCTCACCTGCGGCTGCATCCAGGCCCCGGGACCCCGGGATGAAGGGCTCCCGGCATCCCCCGCCGGATCTCCCCCCATTGTCGGATCCTGGCTCTCCATTCCCCCTTATCCGGACGGAAGCCGGGATCTGTACCTCTTCAAGGACTCCGGCAGGTGCGATGCCACCGTGGTCCCAGCCCCGGGCATCCCCCCCACTTCAGAGGTCTATCTCCAGGGGAGGTGGGAAGAAACCACGGAATACCGCTACCTTCTGGCGGGCGAGGAGATCACCCATCATTTCACGAACGATTCCCACACCACCGCTGCGGTGCATGAGGTACTCCGGTACGATGCCCGGACCGACAGGCTCACCCGCGACAGTGACGTTGACCATCCCCTGGAGAGGATCAGCCGCGAAGCCACGATCCCGCCGGGCCTGAATGTGAGCATCCCGTGGGATTGAGAAGGCGTCGGTGGGGAGGTGCGGGCATCAGGGGATCGGCTGACCGAACGAAAAAGAAAAGGCAGGGTTCCCGGAACGGGGATCAGGGAGCGGTTGCCGGGTTGATCACCACGATCTCGGGCGGGGTGAAGAGCCGGAGCTGGGGATTGAAGTTGGAGGTCCCGATGCCCTGCGTGATGTAGGTGGGGACCCCGTTCTTCATCTTCAGGCCTGAGAGTTCAACAATCCCCATGGCGTCCAGCGCCTGGACGTTCCCGGTCCTGAACTGCCCCCCGTGGGTGTGCCCGGCGAGAATCAGGTCGGCATCCCAGGCTGCCCTGCAGTCGGGCTCATGGATCAGGTACACGGTGAACGCATCCGTGGCCGGCAGGGCCGGGGGCTGCGCCTTCCCTGCCCAGCAGTCATCCAGGCCCACGATCACAACCTGTTTCCCGTTGATATCGAGCGTGACCGCCTCATTCCGGAGGACGGTAACACCGTCCTTCTCCAGTTCCTGTACCACCTTCTGGGCAAAAGCATCGTCCACGTCGCCATTTGCGAGGATGCTGACATCATAGGTGTCAGGGCGCAGGTCTGCCTCCTGTACGAGAAGCATCTTCGAGAGGATACTGGGCCCGCCCAGGCCGGCCATGTAATCATGGTTCCCGAGGATGGCGTACACCGGCGCATCGATCTGCGTCCACACCTGGTTGAGCGGGAGATCCTCCTCTCCCCGGTAGGTGAAATCCCCGCCGATGAGGACCACGGAGGGATGGAGGGCATTGATCTGGTCAACGGTCCTCTCGATATGGTCGATGTTGGCATCTCTCAGGTGGGGATCTGCAATGAAGACAATACTCCCCGGTGCGCCGTCGAATTCAAGTTCGGTGACAGTGGTTGAGGTGCCTTCGTGGTACATGTAGCCCAGGGATGCCGGTACGAGAGCTACCAGAATGAGGACTGCATAGAAGCGATTGAAAGTGAATGGGATGAGGCGCTTCATTGAAGATAGTACCCCATATTGGCCGGGATTGGATATAGGCTTTCTTGCGGTGCAGTGTGCCATTCTCCTGCAGGCCATGGCACGATCCCGTCGTTTTCGCGGGTACACTGCATGTCACATCCCTGCATGCAGGAGTTGAAAAGGAACAGAACATTCTTATGGAATCGTGGTGAGTCTTTTGGGTATGAAGCGCATTATCGTCCTCGCACTTGGCATGCTGGTCCTGGCACTCCTGGCAAGTGGCTGCACGACCCAGCCTACCTCCACCCCGCCCCCGGTCACCACGACCGGTACCGTTCCGCCCGGATCCCCCATCGTGGGTGCCTGGGTTCTCCAGTCCATGACGAACGCCGGGACACCCGTTGCCCTGATCCCCGGAACCACCATCACGGCCACCTTCACCCAGGCCGGATTACTCTCCGGCAGCGACGGGTGCAACCAGTACTCCGGATCCTACACGCTGTCCGGCTCCCAGATCCAGGTCAGCCCCAACCTGGTCTCCACCATGATGGCCTGTGAACCGGCAGTGATGGACCAGGCCCAGGCCTATACCCGGATGCTCATCGCGCCCTCGACCTGGATGGTTTCCGGCGATCAGCTCACGATCCAGGACACTGCGACCGGGAAGAATGTCCTTGTCTACGGGAAGCCGGTGCCGCCCACTACCACCATGGCGCCGGCACCCTCGCCCGCCGGGTCCTGGGACCTGACCGCCATGACCATCGTGAAGGATGGCAGTTCCGTGGTCCAGAACCCCGCGGGCACGATCTACGCCGTCTTTGAGCAGGATGGCACGGTGGATGGCTTCGGCGGCTGCAACCAGTTCAGTGGCACGTACACGACCACCGGGTCCACCATCGCGGTGAAGGACGTGATCACCACCCTCATGAGCTGCGGGAATCAGCTCGATACCCAGGAGAATGCCTTCCTGATAACCCTCCAGGCGGCATCGACCTTCGAGAACACGGGGACCGGCCTCACAATCATGACCACCTCCACCCCGCCCGGGAAACTGGTCTTTGCGGCCGGGACCGCGGTGGCAACCCCGGTGCCGCCGGCCCTCGTCGGGAACTGGGGTCTCACGAAGATGACGAAGAACGGCGTGGCCATCACCCTCGTATCCGGTGTACAGCCCACAGCGATGTTCACCGCTGACGGGGCGATCTCCGGGATGGCCAGCTGCAACCAGTACTCGGGAAGCTACGTGCTCACCGGGTCCTCGGCCATTGCCATCGGGCCCCTTGCTACCACCCGGATGATGTGCTCGACGGATGTCATGAACCAGGAGACCAACTACCTGGGTATCCTGGAGAAGGCCGCCACCTGGGAGGTCTCGGGGACCGGTACCCTGAAGATCACCGACAGCACCTCCAGTAAGAACACACTGGAGTACAGCAAGATCGCGTGAGCCTCTGAACGACCGTGAGGGAACCGGATACCGGCTCCGTTCGGCAGGGCCGGATCCCCTTTTTTCCCGTATTCCGGCTGTCGCCCTCCCGGTGTGAATTCCCACATGGGGGCCGGATGCGGCCCTGTATTCAATCCGGGGCCT
>JAJRDF010000170.1 GCA_028678555.1 Methanomicrobiales archaeon | reverse complement strand
CCTCGCCGCCTGCATCGGTGCCGCTACCCACGTGAGCCACGCACGGGAGCTTGTCACCCACTGCATCGGCCGCACCGGGACCCGGCAGCGGATCGACGTGGGCGGGGTGAACGTGGAGGTGGAGGCCCCCATCACCCGCCTGGTCTCCGGCGTGCGGCCCGAGACCCTGGGGGACCTGGAACGGGTGCTCGAATACCTTGAGGGCCAGGTGACGGCGCTCCTCTCCGCCACCCACACAGGGATGGAAGGGGACGCGCTGGACTTCGAGTCCAAGGTCCTCCATGCGGGGATGATCGACCAGGTGGGGATGGAGGTGGCCGACATCGCCCAGGTCTCGGCCCTGGGGTACCCGAAAGCCGATGCCGATGCCCCGCCCGTCCCCCTGGGGATGGGCACGGTGGATACCCGGAAGCCCGTGATTCTCATCATCGGCCACAACGTGCCCCCTGCTGTCGGGATCATCGACAACCTCCACGACCGCGGGCTCTCCCGCGACGTGGAGGTGACGGGTATCTGCTGCTCGGCCCAGGACATCGCCCGCTACGCGCCGGGCACGAAGGTCATCGGCCCCATCTCCTGGCAGCTCCGGTACGTCAGGAGCGGGATCGCGGATGTCATCGTCCTGGACGAGCAGTGCGTCCGGACAGATCTCCTGGAGGAGGCCCGGCAGGTCCGTTCCCCGCTGATCGTAACCTCCGAGAAGAACTGCCTGGGGCTCCCCGACCGCACGGACGATGCGGTGGACCAGATCGCCGCTGACCTGGCCGCCGGCAGGATACCCGGTGCCCTGATTCTCGATCCCGAGAAGGCCGGCGCGGCCGCGGTGGAGACGGCGCTCCGGGTGGCGCCGGAGCGGAAGAAGCAGGGCGTGCTCCCGGACCTGCAGGCTCTCACCGGGAATGCGGAAGACTGCCGGGGCTGCATCCTGTGCCGGCGGTCCTGCCCCAACGACCTCCCCATCCCCGACGCCATGGAGCAGGCGGCGGCCGGGAACCTGGAGCCGCTGGGGGACCTCTACGATTCGTGCGTCGGCTGCGGCCGGTGCGAGGAGGTCTGCCCCCAGGAGATACCGATCCACAGCTGCATCGTCGCCTCCCGCAGCGACCGGCTCGCCACCGAGACCTTCACCATGCGGGCAGGACGGGGTGCCATCCAGGACGTGGAGATCCGGAAGGTGGGGGGCCCCATCGTTCTCGGTGAGATCCCGGGGGTCGTTGCCTTCGTGGGCTGCGCCAACTACCCGCGGGGCGGTAACGACGTGGCGGAGATGGCGGTTGATTTCGCCTGGCGGAAGTATATCGTGATGACCTCAGGCTGCGCCGCCATGTCCATCGGCATGTACCGGGACAGTGAGGGGAAATCCCCGTACGAGATGTTTTCGGGCGCGTTCGAGGCCGGCGGTATCGTGAACGTGGGTTCCTGCGTGGCCAATGCCCATATCGCGGGGGCAGCGGTGAAGATCGCCTCCATCTTCGCGAAGCGGAACCTGCGGGCCAACTATGAGGAGATCGCCGACTACGTGTACAACCGGGTCGGGGCGGTAGGGGTTGCATGGGGCGCCATGTCCCAGAAGGCAGCGGCCATCGCGGCCGGTTTCTGGCGCCTGGGCATCCCGGTGATCGTAGGGCCCCAGGGATCCAAGTACCGCCGGATGCTCCTCGGGCGGGCCGACCGGCCCGAGGACTGGTACGTCTACGATGCACGGACTGGCGGGAAGGTCCAGGTGGGGCCGGTGCCCGAGCACCTCTTCTGCGCCGCCGAGACCCGGGAGGAGGCGATGGTACTCACGGCCAAGCTCTGCATGAGGCCCAACGACACGACGAGGGGCAGGGCCCTGAAGCTGACCCACTACATGGACCTGCACCGGCGGCATTACGGGATGCCTCCTGCAGACCTGCACCTCTTTGTCCGGACGCCCGCCGACATCCCCATCACCATGAAGGACGAGGTCCAGAAGATCCTGGCCGAGAAGGGATGGAGGGAGTCCACCATCCCGGATCCGACGCTGCTCCCCCGGATGATCCGGGCGGGGAAGGGGTGAGGAGCGCCGATGGCCCGTGCCGATCCCTGGCAGATGGCCGAGGTGGCAGGCCCGAAAAAGGCGGCGGTCCTGAACCAGGCCGAGGTGGCGATGGCGGTGATCCGGCGTGCGAAGCGCCCGCTGCTCCTGGTCGGCCACCGGGCCGCCGAGATCACCCTGGGCGGCCGCCCGCTGATCGACTGGGTCATCCGGCTCTCGAAGGGGGCCGGACTCCCGATCATCGCCTCAGGGAAGGCCGCGGCAGCCCTGGTCGGCCGGCACCACCCCCCGGCCGCCTGCATGCCGGTGATGGACGCGGCGAACCGCCTCGCAGATCCCGGCTGGCAGGGGATCGACGGGAACGGCGGGTCTGACCTCGTGCTCCTCATCGGCCTGCCCTACCCGATGGCATGGACTGTACTCTCGGGTCTCAAGCACTTCGCCCCGCACGTGAAGACCATCACCATCGACAACGTGTACCACCCGCAGGCGTCCCTGTCCTTCCCGAACCTGAACGAGGAGGAGTGGGCAGAGCACCTGGGGGCCCTCATCGAGCACTTCGAGGAGTAAACAGGATGGAGATGTTCTCCGATATCCCGGTCGAGGTGGGGCTGGTCCACGAGGGGGAGCGGATCCGCAGGAAGGAGATGCAGGTGGAGCTGGGCGGGCCCGCCATCCCGGACAAGTTCGAGCTGGTCCGGGTACGGGAGATGGACCGGGTGGAGCAGGGGAAGGTCTCCGTCGAGGGCCCTGATCTTTCGGAGATGGAGGAGGGGAAGGCCTACCCGCTGGGGATCCTCGTGGAGGTGGCGGGGCCGGCCCTCGAGGAGGACCTGGAGGGGGTCTTTGAGCGGCGGATCCACGAGTACTGCAACTACATCGAAGGGGTCATGCACCTGAACCAGCGCTACGACATCTGGATCCGCATCTCGAAGAAATCCTATAAAAAGGGCCTCACCTCCCTGGTCCCCGTCGGGAAGGTCCTCGCCCGCCTCTTCCAGAGCGAGCTCTCCATCATCGACCGGATCCAGGTGACATTCCTCACGGACCCGACAAAGGTGGGCGGG
>JAJRDF010000062.1 GCA_028678555.1 Methanomicrobiales archaeon | reverse complement strand
GCGCTCATCGTGCCGTGAAGACCCGGTACTTGGTCTCCGGGTCCTGGAGTTCCTCCAGGATCCGGTTGATGATCATCCGGTCCGGGTGGGGGATCGCCTTGATCCGCTGGGAGATGTCGGCAAAGGACAGGAAGGGCTTCTTCTCCCGCTCCTCCAGGATCTCCCACATCAGCTTCCGGCCGATCCCGGGCAGGAGGTGGAGCATGTGGAGCTTGGGGGTGACCGAGATGGCCTTGTTGAAAAAGTCCACAAAACGGCCCTCGTGCTCCCGCACGATCTGCTCCACCATGAAGGGCAGTTCCACCCTTGCCGTGGGGGTGAGATCCTCGTAGCCGATCCGGCGCTTCACCCGTTCCACCTTTTGCCGCTCATCATCGCCGATATAGAGGGTCTCGTGGCTCTGGATCGGGACCGGCTTCGGCACCAGTTCCAGGAGCTTGAACTGCTCCACGCCCACGGCCTGGACGAGAGGCTCCCGCTTGTACACCGGCCGTGGATCATCGGCATGCCCCTTCTGAAGGATATCCAGCACTACTGCGTAGATCTCCTTCTTCTCGGCTCTCATGATCCCTCCTCTAGAGATGTGCAGCCACGAGGGAGAGGATCCCGTCCAGCTCGTCGCCGGTCAGGGTGAACCGCTCCTTCGCGTAGATGGCCCGGAGTTCGTCCCGGGTACGGGGCAGGATGTTGGCGATACGGTACGCGATGTCGGGCTTCATCTTCTCCATCTTCAGGAGTTCCTCGACGAGTGCCCTCGACTTCTCCCCCGAAATCTTCGCCAGGTGGTTCACGTGGTCGATGGAACGCCGGAGTTCGTATGACATCTCGGTCCCCTGTTCCCTCCGCTCTCCCTCCACCTGGGTCAGGGATTCCTTCAGCTCCGAAAGGGTGATCCTCTCCTCACCCATCACTGCCTTCACCCGCATGCCATCCCCACCCCACTCTTCACTTCTGGGCCTTTAGATGTTGCGGTCTCGCAATGACGACCTTTGTCGCATCCCCGTCCGTCACCTGGAGCAGCCAGGCATAGCCCCGCTGCCCGATGATGGTACCGGTCTTCCCGTGGAACCTGCGGTGCGGCATGCCCTTGTGCACGCTGGGCTCGCAGACGATGTGCACCTGCTGGCCGACCTCAAACTTCTGGATCACCGTGGTCACCGGGGGCAGGCCCCGCCGGCGGAGTCCTTTCTTCAGCTTGCTGCGTGTCTTCTTCCGTGGTCCGTGATGATGTGGCATCTCCTTCTCCCCTCTCTTCCACCTTCACGACATCGAGGCTCGTGACCCGTGCGGGCCGCCCCAGGATCCCTGCGAGGCTTGGTTCGGTCCGTCCGCCGTCACCCGATACCAGCTCCTTCACATACAGGCCCGCTTCGCCGATGACTTCGATGGAAACCCCATCACCGGCAGGCCCGAGCATCTCGATATCGATGACGCGGCGATCCCGTATCCTGTCCGCCCGCCGGTGGACCACCCGCTGGGGGGTGCGCTGGTGGATAACCGCGCCCCTGAGCCGATCCAGGGCGGACTGCAGTTCGTCGGGGCGGACGCCTCCGTCCACCTCGACTGCGATCCTGTATGTCTTATATGCCTTGTCTGATTTAAGGGTTTCCACCCGGTGACGGCCCGTCCACGACGTGAGTGTCACCCCCACGCGCCCCCCCGCCGCGCGGTTGATCTCCTCTTCCAGCCGGGCCAGGTCCACCGATCGCCGCCGGGGACCCACCACCTCCATGACAAAGGGTCTCCCGGTCCCCAGCATCCGGGCATCGATGTCCTCCCTCCCCGATGCATGGAGGATCGCGTCCGCGGCACTGAAGGCGGCAACAACGGGCCCGGCGATCAGTTCCTCCACCGAGGTCTGGTACATCTTGCCGGTGCCGTGGCACCGCTCGCATCCCTTCCCCCGGCAGACGCGGCAGTACCACCGGGTCTGGGGGATCCCCCTCTCCTTCTTCGTGTACCTCCCTGAGAAGAAGACCGGTGTCACCTCCACCTCCACATCCCTCCGTGCAAGGTCCAGGATCACGACCACGTCCGGATGGGTGAACTCCACCTCCTTCCCCGTCCTCGCAGAGACCGCCTTCCCCACCTCTCGGTTCATCTCCGATTTCAGGGGCTCCGGGCCCGTGAGACCGAGATCTGACCAGACCATCTCCTCGCTCTCGGCCACGAGGGGCGGCACGCGGGTACCGATCAGGAAGGTGCGGTGCTCGATATACTCCAGGGCCCGGACGACCCGGTCCGCCTGGCTCTCCACTCCCCGGAACAGGTCCTGGCAGATCCAGCATCCCTCTTCCACCTCCTCGTGGGGCAGGTGGAGGGCGATCTCCCGTGCGATGCGCAGTGCACGGCCCCGCTCGGCGTTGGACAGGCCGTGGGAACGTTTCCCGAAGAACCTTCCGAGGCAGTGGTCACAGATCCTGCCGTAGGCCAGGATCTTCTCCACCTGTTCGGCTATCTCCATCCCGCCTCCCTCCGGTCCAGCTCGTTCTGCACGAGGGTGATGGCGTCGTCGGCATGGAGGGCCCGGGGCCCCACCGAGTAACGGGGGAGGCCTGAGACGATATCCTCCTCCTCCGTGGTGAAGTCCCGGTGGTCGGAAAGGAGGAAACAGGGCGGGGGATGCCCCTCATTCCGGAGATCATCCCCATCCTCGTCCAGCACCGCCCACGGGCCGCCGTCCATGAGGTCCGCGAGCGTGCCCCGCCGGACCTCCACGCCCGGAGTCGACTCGCGGTACAGGTCACCGGCAGGAAGGGAAAGGGCTTTTCTCATCAGGGACCCTGCCGAGCGCTCGTCAGGTGAGAGCGAGCGGACCCGCTCACCGGAAAAGCGCACGATGCGGGGGGGATCGGGCGGGCCCAGGAGCAGGAGGCGGCACTCCGCGTCCCTGCGCAGACCGTGGGAGAGGAACAGGGTGGCCCGCACGCACCGGCAGAGCAGGTCCATCCTTCCCGCGGATCCGGGGAGGTCCTCCAGGGGGAACGTGCCGTCGGTCCTGGCCAGGTGGCCCACCACCGCAAACGTCCTCATCTCACTGCATCCCTGAGAAGCGCTTCATCATCCGCTGGACGTTGAACTTGCCGCCCCGCATCCCCTTGAGGGCCCGCTGCATCATCCGGTAGTACTTCAGGAGCTCCCGGACCTCCTCGGGCGATGCCCCGGCGCCCCGGGCAATCCGGTGGATCCGGGACCCGCTGATCAGGTTCGGGTCGTCCAGCTCGAGGGGAGTCATGGAGTCCATGATCACCCGGTAGCGGGACATCTTGGTGCTGGTGACGTCGATGGCATCCGACGGGACCTCCAGGGATCCCAGGGGGAGCATGGACATGATCTGCTTGAGGGGTCCCATCCGGTTGATGGCCTCCAGCTGTTTGTACATGTCCCGGAGGGTGAACTTCCCCCGCATCAGGGAATTCACGTCCACCTCCTCCTCGCTGATGGCCTCCTCCGCCCGCTCGGCCAGGGACTTGAGATCCCCCATTCCCAGGAGCCGGGAGATGAAGCTGTCAGGGTCAAACCGTTCCAGGTCCTCAATGGTCTCGCCGGCACCGATGAAGACAATCCCGCTCTGCGTCTCGGAGACGGCGGAGAGGGCACCGCCACCCTTGGCGGTCCCGTCCATCTTGGTGATGATGACGCCGTCGATGCCGATGGCCTCGTGGAACCGCCGTGCCTGCTCGCTGGCCTGCTGGCCCAGGGCCGCGTCCATGACCAGCCACCGGCGGTCCGCCCTGGAGACGTCGTTGATCCGGATGATCTCGTCGATGAGGACCTTCTCCAGGGCATGGCGGCCCTGGGTATCGATGATCACCACCTCGCTCTCCGGTAACTTCGCAAGGCCCCTCGTCACGATGGCCACCGCGTCCTCCTGGCCGGGCTCGCCGTAGCAGGTGACGCCGATCTGCCGGCAGAGGGTGGAGAGCTGGTCATAGGCCCCGGGCCGGAAGGTGTCGGCACAGATGACCGCCACCTTCATCCCCTTGCGCTGGAAGAACCGGGCCAGCTTGGCCGTGGTCGTGGTCTTGCCGCTTCCCTGCAGGCCGGCCAGGAGGATCCGCTGGGGCTGGAGGGAGACCTCCGTCGTGGCCCCCATCAGCCGGATCAGCTCCTGGTACACGATCCGGAGCACGTGCTCCCGGACCGACATCCCCTTGGGAGGCTGTTCCTCCACCGAACGGGTCCGGATGGCCTCCGAGAGCCCCTTCACCAGGCGCACGTTCACGTCGGCGGCAAGGAGCGCCCGCTGCAGGTCCCGGACCAGTTCCTCCACCGCCGCCCGGTCCACGACGGTCTTTCCTGCGAGTTTCTTCAGCGCGTCCTTCAGCGATGCACCCAGCTTGTCCAGCACCATCTGATCACTCCCCTACCAGCTCGGAGACCACGAGCTCCGGTGTGAAGGGCACGATGTCCCCGTAGCCCTGCCCGGTCCCCAGGAAGATGATGGGTTTTCCCACGGTATGGGCCACCGAGACCGCCGCGCCGCCCCGGGAGTCCATGTCCGCCTTCGTGAGGATCACGGCATCGGTCCCCACCAGCTCGGCAAACTCCTGGGCGCGGATGACGGCATCGTTCCCTGCCACCGCCTCGTCCACGTACACAACGAGATCCGGCATCATCACCCGCTTCATCTTCTCCAGCTGGTTCACGAGGGGTCACCGCCCTGCTGGTGCTGGATCACCTTGATCCCCAGCCGCTCCGCGTGGGTGCCCAGCTGCGTGAGGGCGCCGGCCCGGAAGGTATCCCCGGAGGCGATGACCACCGAGCAGCCATGCTCCTTCAGGTAGTGGCCCACCTTCGCCACCGTGGTGGTCTTCCCGGTGCCGTTCACACCGGTAAAAAGGATCCGGACCGGTTTTTTATGGCCTCTGCAGTACTCCAGGAGGTCAAAGCTCTTCCCCAGTACTTGCAGGAGCGCTTCCCGGAGCGCCTTTCTCACCAGGGCTTCCGGGGACTCGCCGATCCGCCGGTGGGTTCCCACCAGCCGTTCCCGCACGGCGCGGAGGATCTCGTCCGTCACCGGGAGGGCCACGTCGTTCTCCAGGAGCACCATCTCCAGTTCCTGGAGGGGTGCCTGGATCTCCTTCTCCCCCACGACGAGCTCGCCCTCGGTGACCAGGACCTTGACCTTCCTCGCAAACGACGGGGAGGATTCCTCCTTCTTCTCATGGGATGGGGCAGGAGAGGGGGGTTGATCGGCCCTGAGGCTGCTCCCGAAGGCTTCCTGAACGCTCCGGAGCTTCTGCTTCAGGCCGTCAAACATGGGCCTACGACCCGGACGGAGGCTGCTGCGACTGTCCGTACGCAGCATCGATCCGCTGCGCGATCTCGTTGATCTGTCCGCGGAGCTGGTCGATGGTCCCGGCCACCTTCTTCTCCATGGCCTCCATTTCGGTGATCCGGTCCTGGAGGAAGGTCACGGCCTCCCCGTCTGTCCGCTGGAGAATCGTATCGGCCCCGATGTTCACGAGGACCTTCCCCGGCTCCTCGACCCGGGCGCGAACGGTGGCGCCCCCGCCCAGGGGGACGAGCACCACCGGCTCCTTCTCCCCATTGAGTGATTTGATGGACTCAATGGCGGCGAGGGCCTCGATGCGCCGCTGCTCGATCAGCTCCAGCTGCCGGGTGAAGATCTCGGCCTGCTGGCCGTACTCGTTCAGGTAGAACTGGAGCGCCTGGAGCTCACGCGGATCCGCCTGCGCCACCGGAGTCACCCGCCGCGGGTTTCACCTGCTCGATCGTGATCTCCCGTCGCTTCAGCCGGTGCTTGGACCCCAGGACCGTGTAGATCCGTTCCACCGCCACCTTCTCGTTGGGTGCGGTCACCGTCTTCTCGTACGGGTGCCACTTCTGCCCGATGAAGAACGTGCCCTGCACCGTGTATGTCTGGTCTGCCATATCCATCACCCCACAAATCCAAAGATCTCCTCGATTCTCCCCAGCTCAAACCCGCTGGTCTCGGTCCCTGCCAGGTAGCCGTGGCTGTTGGCGAGGAGACCGCTCCCCACAAGACCGCTGCCCATGTTCACGGAGCCCACCCCCACCGGGACCGTCGCCAGCTCCTCCAGCCTGGCAATCTCCTGGGGGCTGGACCGGGCGTGGACGATGACGCCCCGGTCCGTGGCCACCGCTGCCATCCCCACGGTCTTGATCCCCCCGAGGGTGAGCCGGCGGACCGGCACCCGGAGGAAGGACCCGATCTCCTCCGCCGTTTCGAGCGGCATGTCGGGATGGACCGCGGCAAAGGTGTCGCTCGCGAGAATAATGTTCCCTGCCGCGTTCATCCCTTCAGAGAGGAGCATGACCTCCCGGACCTCCTCCAGGCGCCCGACCTCGGACCGCTCGGCGAGGCCGCTCACCACCATCCCGTGACGGTTGCCGGTGGCGAGAGCCCCCACAATCTCGGACCCCTGGATCGTGGTCACCACCAGGTCCACCGCCAGCTCCTGGCGGAGGGCCTGGCAGAAAGCCTCCGGAGCCCCGGGGGGCACAATCGCGATCTCCCCCATCACCCGGGTGAAGATCCCGATGTGGGGGTTACCGGCAAAGTCCTGGGTGGAACCCATCTCACTCCTCGGCGGACTCGGCCTGGACCTGTCCGTCCTCGAACTTCATGGCCCGGACCCGGATCTTTGACGGGGGCTTGTGCGCCCCCCGCTCCCAGAGTTTCCTGCTGATGCCGGGGTCCAGCTTGATGTCATCGCTCTTCATGTGCTGGGCCAGGAAGTCCCGGACCGCCTTCACCGACCGCTTGGACCGCTCCCACCGGGGCGTGTGCTTCACGTCGTCCAGCGGGATCACGTAGATCTGTTCCTTCAGTTTCTCCACCATGGTCTATACCTTGAGAGTGCTCCGCCGCCAGTTGCGGCGCTTGGGGTGGGAGGATACCGCCCTCTTTGTCTTCATCATCACCCAGGCAGGCACCCGGCGGTTCTGCTCGCAGGCCTTGCCCAACCGTATCTTCAACCCTTTCGTTTTTTTACTCATAGGTCACCTTTCAGGAACGGAATGCAGCCTGTCGCGATCAGCCCCTCCGGATGTTGAACTCCTTCTTGGCCGGGATGATCTGTCTCAGGAGCTCTTTCAGCTGGGCGTCGGTGATCTTCTGCTTCAGCCGGCCGCTCTGGGCGAGGAGCACCAGCTGCTGCTCGATGGCACGGGCGAACTCGGGCTTGGTCAGGCGGATATTGTTCAGCCGTTCCCGGGCCTCGGGCTCCAGGATCTGCATGAGCACCAGGTGGATCTGGGCATCGGTCTCCTGCTGGCGCCGGAGTTCCTCCTCCATCACCTGCTGGTCTGCCGTCTGCCTCTGGAGTTCCGCCATCCTGCGCCGGCGCAGGGCCGCGAGCTCGTCGTCCCCCATTGGTCTTTCCCGTCAGTACCGCGAGAGGTCAGGGACCTTCTCGGCGGCGGTCTTCTTCATTCCCTGCGCGACAGCGTCCAGGAAGGAACGCCCGGCGGGAGAGATCTGCCGCCCCTCCTTCCCCTTCTCCACAAAGCCGGTTGCCTCCAGCTGCTGGAAGATCTTGCGCAGGATCGACCCGCTGCCCTTCCGGAACTGGAAGGGGCTGGATCCCCGGTCCCTCTTGCCCCCGTAGGCGGTGCGCATCCGCTGCACACCCACAGGCCCGTCCACATACAGCCGCCGGAGCACGGATGCGGCCCTGAGATACCACCAGTCCGGGTTCTCGGGCGGCATCTGCTGGTGCACCCCGGTCTTCACGAAAGGTGCCCAGGCCGGGGGCGTGAGCTCCTTCTTTCCCCGGAGCTCCTCCGCTGCCCTCGGGATCAGGAGTTCCGCCGGCACATCATATACTGTGGTCATCGATCACCCACCACCACTTCAAACCTAATGGCAGTCTTTACCTATTGGTTCAGAAGCTTTTTATATATTTCGAGGAGGTTTCCCCGATCTCTCCCGTCGTGCGGCGAGGACCACCGTCCGCCCCCGGATATCCACCACCTCTGATCCGGTCCGGGCAGCCAGGTCGGAAGGATCCACCTCCGCGCTCTGGAGCCAGCGGATCTTCACCACCTTCCGGTCCTCCAGCTGGCGGGTGACCTCCTCCACTGCTTCGGGAGTGACCCCCCGTTTTCCGATCCATACCGTCGGTTTCAGTTCATGTATCGTGCGTCTGTCCATTGCTCCTCCTCCCGAGGCAGTACCGCCGCTGCCGGCGGCACCGGAGGCAGGTGGCCACCACCTTCCCCCGACGGATCCTCACCCGCAGGTTCACCCCCGGCACAAGGAACGCCCCGCACCGGCGGCAGTAGCGCCGCCGCAGGTGGCGGGGGATCCGTACCCGGTGCCGCATGGCGATGCGGCGGGCCAGGGCCACGCACCGGTCGCTCCCCTCGCTGTAGGAAGGGAAGAACTGCCCTGCCCTGGCAAAGAGGATCACGATCCGTTCCCGGGCGATCTTCCGCGCGTCACCGGAGACCTGTCTGCGGCCCATCCCTCACCTCTCCTGCCCGGAATGCCGGGGCACACCGGAAGTGGAGCCGGATCACCGGATCCGGACCCGCCTTCCCTGCACGTTCAGCCTCCCCTCCATGAAGAGCCGCACCGCCTCGGGAAGGATCCGGTGCTCCTCCTCCAGGATCCGATCGGCAAGGCTCTCCTCGGTGTCGTCCTGCTCCACCCTCACGCACCGCTGCAGGATGATGGGGCCCGTGTCGGTGCCGGAGTCCACCAGGTGGACGGAGCAGCCGGAGACCCGGACGCCGTGCTCCAGGGCCTGCCGCTGGGCGTGCAGCCCGGGGAAGGAAGGGAGGAGCGCCGGGTGGATGTTCAGGATCCGGCGGGGGAACGCCTCCACGATCTCCCGGTCCAGGATCCGCATGTACCCGGCGAGAACGAAGAGGTCGGCCCCGGTCGCCCGCATCTCCCGGAGCAGGGCCTGTTCATAGGCGGACCGGTCCGGATAGGAGGCATAGTCCAGTACCGTCACCGGGATCCCGGCCTTCTCCGCTCGTTCGATGGCGTAGGCCGACGGGTTGTCGGTGATGAGCCGGAGGCAGCAGGCCGGAAGGGTACCCTCCTTCATTGCGTCAATGAGGGCCTGGAAGTTGGATCCCCGCCCGGAGGCCATGACGGCAAATCCTTTCATCCGCTTCCCCCTTCGGTGCCGGGCCCCGGCAGCGGGTTTCCTGCCGGGGGGAGAGTCACCTTTACCTTCCGGATCCGGCGCCCCCACATCTGCAGGACCGCGAGCCTGACCCCCGCCTCGGTGATGGTCACCGTCTCGCCCTTGTGGGGGATATGTCCCAGCCGTTCGATGATGAGGCCCCCCAGCGTCTCGAAGGATTCTTCCACGGGGAGATGGGTCCCCAGCTGGGCGTTCAGCTCCTCCACCCAGACATGGCCGTGGACGAAATAGACCCCCTGCTCCACCTGCTGGATACCGGGCTCCTCCTGGTCATCAAACTCGTCCATGATGTCCCCCACCAGCTCTTCCAGGATGTCCTCGACGGTCAGGACGCCGGCAAAGACCCCGTACTCGTCCAGCACCATCGCCATGTGGACCTTCCTGCGCTGCAGCTCCTTCAGGATCTCGTCGATCTTCTTGGACTCGGGGACAAAGTAGGGCTCGGTGGTGAGATCGCGGATCCCCTCGTTCTGCCGCCCCGCCAGCACCGCCGGGAACACATCCTTCACGTTCAGGAGGCCGGTCACGTTGTCCTTCTGGTCATGGAAGACCGGCAGGCGCGAGAATCCCATCTCCTCAAAGATCCTGGCGGCCTCCCGTATGGTGGCCGTGTCCTCCACCATCACTACGTCCAGCCGGGGGGTCATCACCTCCCGGGCCGTCGTGTCGCCAAACGCGAGAACATTGTAGAGCATCTCCTGCTCATCCTTCTCGATGGTCCCCTCTTCCTCCCCCAGGTCGATCCATCCCCGGATCTCATCCTCGGTGATGGCCGGCTTCGCAAAGGCGGCTGTGAGGGTATTGGAGCGGCTCAGGCGGTCAAAAACCCAGAGAACCGGCGAGAAGATCCGGGAGAGGAGGCGGATGGGCCGGGCCACGGCCAGCGCGATGGGTTCCGTGTGCCGGACGGCCAGCATCTTGGGGCCGATCTCACCGAAGACCAGGAGGATGAACACCACGACTCCCGTCGCAATCCCGACCCCTGCATCACCGAACCGGCCGATGGCAAGGGAGGTGGCCACCGCTGCGGCCGTCACGTTCACCAGGTTGTTCCCGATGAGCACGGTAATCAGGATATGGTCCGGCTCCTTCTTGAGGGCAGCGAGCGCTGCGGCGTTCTTGCCGCGGGTCTTCATGAGAGCCCTCACCTTGGCCTGGGTGATGGAGATAAGGGCCACCTCGGATCCTGAGAAGAAGGCCGACAAGAAGATACACGCGAAAAAAATCGCGATTAACACGGGTTCCTGTGCCATCTGCATTCACAACGGGAGCCGCACGCCGGAAAAGCGTGCAGGAGGGAAATCCGCCCCGTCGGTATAATCATCGATCCCACGCGTGATAAAAGTAACGCATCAGCCCGTGCACCGTCGGAGAAACTCCGCTTCCCCGGCCAGCAGCTGGATCTTCTCCTCGAGGGAGAGTTCGTGGGCCAGGTTCTGGTCCTCGATCTCCAGGGTCAGGGGGCCCCGGTAGCCTCCTCTCACAATCGCTCTGATCACCGCGCCGACGACAGGATCCTCTTCCAGCGGGAGGTGCATGACACCGTCCGCTGCACGGGAAACGTGCACGTTCGCCAGGCGATCGCCGCAGGTCTCCACGAAGCCGGTGAGGAGACCCGGAGAGTGGTTCATGGCATGGGAGATATCAAGAGTGAAGGAGAGCCACCCCTCCCGGTCCAGCAGGTTCCTGGCCTCATCCGGCGTGGCGATGATCGCGTTCACCCGGGGCTCCACGTTCTCCATGGCAACCGTCACCGGGCGCCCGGACGCCGCGTCCCGGAGAACTGACAGGTACCGCCCGAACCGGCGGTAGTCATCGGCCATGGGAGGTCTCATGGCAGTCCGTTTCCCCGGGTGCACGGTGACGACCGCAGCCCCCACCCGCGCCGCGAGCTCCACCGCCGCCACGGCCCACCGGCGGGACGCCTCCGCCACGTCGGGGTTGATGGAGCAGGGGTTGAGATCCAGCACCGGCGCATGGATCTGGAGGGAGGAGATCCGGGGGTGGGAGCGGAGGGCCGCCACCAGCTCACCATCAGGGAGACCCTGGAGCCAGAAGTGCGGGGTCTCCAGCCAGAACTCGATCCCGTCGAGGCCAGCCTCCTCCACGGCGTCAAAGATCTCGTCCAGCGGGTACTCGTGGAAGAACATGCTGGAGGCGGACACCGGGATCATGTGGGGAGTTCATATACCGCACAGGGCATATACGCATGGGATGCAAACGGCGCTGCCGCTGGACGGGAAAGCGGGTCCCGGCGCCCTGGTCCTCCGGGTCTCGGAGGTCTCCGGGATCATTGTGGACGCCCTGGACATCCAGGCCCTCCAGGACTTCTGGGTCCAGGGGGAGGTCTCCAACTTCCGCCCTCATCCCTCGGGCCACCACTACTTTTCCCTCTCCGAAACGGTGGGCAGCCGCGGCTACCTGGTGAACTGCGTGATGTGGAGATCCGCGGCATGCCGGCTGGACTTCGAACCGAAGAATGGTATGGCGGTGGTGGTCTCGGGATCCGTGCAGGTGTACGAGCCGCAGGGGAAGTACCAGATCATCGTACGGGAGATGAAGAAGGCCGGCGAGGGGGAGAAGCACCTGCTGGTGGAGCGGTGGAAGCGGGAGCTGGCTGCCGAGGGTCTCTTTGAACAGGCCCGGAAGCGGGAGATCCCCCGGTACCCTGCCCGGGTGGGGGTCGTCACCGCCGCATCGGGAGCCGCGTTTCAGGACATCTGCACGGTCATCGGCCGGCGTTACCCCGTGGAGATCGTCCTCTCCCCCACGGCCGTGCAGGGCGACGGTGCCCATGTGGAGATCGCCGCCGCCCTCGCACGCCTGGCCGGGATGGTGGATGTGATCATCGTGGGGAGGGGGGGCGGGTCCTTCGAGGATCTCTTCCCCTTCAACCACCCGGACGTGGTGCGGGCCATCGCAGCCTCGCCGGTGCCCGTGGTCTCGGCGGTTGGGCACGATGTGGACTGGGTTCTCGCGGATCTGGCCGCCGACCGGCGGGCCCCGACTCCCTCGGCGGCAGCGGAGCTGGTGGTCCCGGACCGGGCCGAGATGGCCAAGGAGATCGGATCGCTCCGGGACCGGATGGGCACCGGCCTCGTGAAACGGGTGATCCACAGCCGGGAGGTGCTGGAGGAACTCAGGCAGCGTGTCCATCCTGCAAGGCTCGAGCGGCGGCTGAATGAGCTGCGTCAGCGGGTGGCGGACCGGGACGAGATGCTCCGGAAGGCCGTCCGCTACCGGCTGGAGGCCGCGAGGTCTGTGTGTGCCCAGGCCAGGTCAGCCCTGGAGGGGAGGAGCCCGCACCTCCTCCTGGCACGGGGGTACTGCATGGTGGAAAAAGGGGGGAGGCCGGTCCGGAGTGCCAGGGAGATCCTGGCCGGGGACCGGCTCCGGCTGCGGATGAAGGACGGTGGCGGACAGGTGAAGGTGGAGGAGGTGTACCATGACACGGAAGTTTGAGGAGCTGATGACCGAGCTCCGCGAGATTGTCAGGCAGATCGAGGACAGCGAGACCACGCTGGACCGCTCCATCGAGCTCTACGAACGGGGAGCGGTGCTGGTGAAGGAGTGCGAGCGGCTCCTCGCCGAGGCAGAGCTGAAGATCACTGAAGTCACAAAGTGCCCCCCCTGAGGGTGCATCAGATTCACAGAATCACTTCATGTCGGATTCCACAATTTCAGGTGGACTGGTGAGACGCTCTCGGGGGCTCCGCTACGGCTCCGCCCCCGCCGCGACGCTTGAGGTTTTCTCCTGTTGATGTGTCTCGGTTCCTACCATTCGTTGAGTATT
>JAJRDF010000061.1 GCA_028678555.1 Methanomicrobiales archaeon | reverse complement strand
ACGAATTGATCGTCACATCGCCCCTGGGGCTCGTGCCCCGGGACCTGGAACGGGTGTATCCCGCTGCCCACTACGATGTCCCGGTCACCGGCTACTGGGACCGTGAGGAACTGGCCGTCATCTCATCGGTCATTGCCCGGTACCTGAACCGCCATTCGTACCGGCGGGTTATCGCCCACCTGGTGGGAGGGGCCCTTGCAGCTGCCCGGATGGCCGCTGCAGAGGCCGGTGTGACCCTGGAGGAGACTGCCCGGTCCCACCCCACCTCCCCGGACGCACTCAGTGACCTGGAAGCGGCGCTGGAAGGGGAACGGGTGGTCCGGCCCGACTTCATCCGGGGCACCCTCTCATGGCAGTTCGGCGCCGACGTGGATACCCGGGGCCTGCAGGTCCGGGGAAAGCCCCCGTCGCGCCGGGTCGTCCGGGGCCGGGTCCCGTTCTTCACCCTGGACGAGGGGATGGGGCTCCTGCGCCCCACCTTTGACGGCTGGAACCTGATCCCGGGAGGATACCGGGTGGAGATCGACGACTTTCTCCCCCGGGGCGATATCATGGTCCCCGGCGTACTCGCGGCTGATCCCCGGATCCGGGAGGGCGACGAGGTGCTGGTCACCGGGCCCCGGGCGCTGGCCACCGGCCGGGCTGCCATGGGGGCAGAGGAGATACGCCGATCTGCCCGCGGCGTGGCGGTACGGGTGAGGCGGATTATGGCACGGGACGGGGAACCGGCAGGATAAACTCCCCCCCCTTAACGGTAGATCCCGGGCATCACGGCCCGCTGACAGGGTGTATCGGGCCAAGTCCATCCTCTCGATGAGGATCTCCCCGGGCGGACCCGGACGGTTCCTTGAGATCCGTATCGACGGAAAAGGGATGAGATTCCTGATGGATCTCAGAGTTTCTTCAGGGCCTGGACCAGCTTTGCGACCGTCTCCCGGGCATCACCGTAGAGCATCCGCGTGTTGTCCCGGTAGAACAGGTCGTTCTCGATCCCTGCAAAGCCTCTCCCCTGCCCACGCTTGAGGACGATCACGTTCTTTGCCTGCTCGACATCGAGAATGGGCATGCCAAAGAGCGGGCTCCCCTGCCGGTGTGCCGCCGGGTTCACCACGTCGTTCGCCCCGATGACAAGGACGACATCGGTGGCAGGGAACTCGGGGTTCACCTCGTCCCGGTCGAAGAGGAGGTCGTAGGCAACCCCGGCCTCTGCGAGGAGCACGTTCATATGCCCGGGCATCCGCCCGGCCACCGGGTGGATCGCAAACTTCACCGAAACGCCCCTGCCCGCGAGCAGGTCGGAGAGCTCCTTCACCTTCTGCTGGGCCTGGGCGACGGCCATGCCGTAGCCGGGGGCGATGATGACCCGGTCCGCGTAGGCCAGCAGGACGGCAACATCGTCAACATCGATTGCCTTCATGCTGCCCACCACCTGTGCGGCCCCCTCGTCGGTGGCGCCGAACGCCCCGAAGAAGACGTTCGTGAGGGAGCGGTTCATTGCCTTCGCCATATGGAGGGTGAGCAGTGAACCGGCCGCACCGACAATGATACCCGCGATGATCATCGCATAGTTCGGGGTGGCAAAGGAGAACCCGTCCAGCGCAACGGCGAGACCGGTGAAGGCGTTGTACATGGAGATGACGACCGGCATGTCGGCCCCGCCGATGGGGAGCGTCATCAGAACCCCGAAGCCGAGAGCCAGCAGGAAGAAGAGCGGGAGCCACATGCCGGCCGAAACCGGTATCCAGGAGGGCTGCAGGATGATGCCCACACCGGAAAAGATGGCAAGGAGGAGGACCGCCATGTTGACGATCTGCTGGCCCGGGAAGGTCACCGGCCGCGACGGCATCCAGCCCTGCAGTTTCAGGAACGCAATGATGCTCCCGGAGAACGAGACAGCCCCGATGAGGCCACCCACCACCGCCAGCGAGGCGGTGACAGGGGTGGTCTCACCCAGGAGCGCGACCGCCGAGATACCCGCTGCGGCGCCGCCGCCCATCCCGTTGAATAACGCGATCATCTGGGGCATGTCGGTCATGGCCACGCGCCTGGCCGCCACATACGCGAGGCCCCCGCCGATGGCAATCGCGATCACGATCAGGGCCAGGTTGGTGAGGCCCGGGGTGAAGAACGTGACGAGCGTTGCGATCAGCATCGCGGCGCCGGCCCAGACGATCCCGCTCCGGGCGGTGAGCGGGTGGCTCATCCGCTGGAGGGCGATGATAAACAGGAAGACGGTCGCCAGGTAGACGGGCTCGATGGCAACGGAGAGGTCCACCATGTCACGCCCCCTTGCCGGGCTTCTTTCCGCTGCGGTCAAACATCTGGAGGATCCGTTCCGTGACCACGTACCCGCCGGTCACGTTCGCCGCGCCGAGGACGACGGCAACGAACCCGATCACCTGCTGGGTCGTGGTCGTAGCAAGACCCAGGGCCACCATGGCTCCCACCAGCACGATCCCGTGGATGAAGTTGGAACCGCTCATGAGGGGCGTGTGCAGGATCACGGGAACCCGGCTGATGACCACGTAGCCGGTAAACGCGGCGAGCATCGCGATATAGAGCGCGATCCAGAAGGCGGTGATGTCGGTCATGGCTTCCCTCCGCTGATCAGGTCAAGGGTGGGCCTGTGCCGGACCTCGCCTGCATGGACAAGGAGGCTCGCGGCGAGAATCTCGTCAGTGAACTCGCGGGTGAGCGCACCGTCCTTCCCGACGAGAAGCGAGAGGAACGACTGGAGGTTCTTTGCGTACATCTGGCTGGCGTGATACGCAACCCGGGCCGGGAGGTTCTGCGGGCCGATAATAGTGACTCCGTGCACCTTTACGGTCTTCCCGCTCTCCGTCAGCTCGCAGTTGCCGCCCGTTTCAGCGGCAAGGTCAACGATGACGGCACCGGGGCGCATCGTCGCCACGGTCTCCTTCGTGATCAGGACCGGCGCCTTCCGGCCAGGGATCGCGGCCGTCGTGATGACGATATCGGAACGGGCCACCGCGGCCGAGACCATCTGCTGTTCCTGCACCTTTTCTTCCGCAGTGAGCTCCCGCGCGTACCCGCCCTGGCCTTCTGCATTGATCGCGAGCTCCAGGAACTTCGCGCCCAGGCTCCGGACCTGTTCGCCCGCGGCACGCCGGACATCGTAGGCCTCGACCATGGCGCCCAGCCGTTTCGCTGTCGCAATGGCCATGAGTCCCGCCACACCCGCGCCTAGGATGAGCACTGTCGCCGGCCGGATCGTGCCCGCGGCGGTGGTCAGCATCGGGAGGAACCTGGGGCAGTTGTCGGCGCCCAGGATTGCCGCGGCGTACCCGCCGGCCGTTGCCTGGGAACTCAGCGCATCCATGCTCTGGGCCCGGGTGATCCGGGGTACCAGCTCCAGGGCAAATGCGGTGATCCTGCGATCACGCATACGGGCGACGGTAGAGAGGCTGGATGCCGGATTCATGAACCCGATCACGATCGTGCCCTCCGCGAGCATCTCCACATCGGCGACGGAAGGGGGTTGCACGCACAGCACGATGGTGGCACCCTGGAGCAGATCGGCCCGGCCCGTCACGATCCTGGCACCTGCGGCTGCATAGAGATCATCCGGGTAGTAGGCTCCCGCCCCCGCATCGTGCTCGATACGGACCTCGTACCCTGACTTCGTGAGTTTCTGAACCACTTCCGGCACGGACGCCACACGCTGTTCACCCGGGGCCTGTTCCCTGACAACAGCGATTACGATACCCTTTGTGACAGGTGCAGCGGTGGTGGTGCTCATGGTTCCCACCCGGCCTCTCCGGCGTTATTGCTACAGAACAACCTCTTCACTCCCCCGATGGTCTGGAATGTCTCCTTCTAGTTGAACCTGAACCCTTTTTACCTTACGCAATCACCCTGACGTTCTGCAGCGGGACGCAAAAATAATTGCCCGCAGGCGAAACCTTTTTATTATCCCGCTTCCCATGTCGTTCCAATGGACCCGAACGGTTCAGTAAATCCCGCATCTTCATGGCCTCTCTGTGGTAAGCGGCCGCTCTTCTCAGTACATTAATCCATCTCCCTGACCCGCCCGATGCGGAACAGGATGCCTGCAACCGAACAATCTCATCTCCGTGGTATACCGTTATGATCCAGACAGAAAGGGAAGGAAGGGGGGCATGGACCCCCCTGGAAGATCGAAGACTCTACGACCTGATCGAGGCTCTTGGCGACCGGAGCGAGCACCTCCGCCGGGTCCATGCGGTGGAATCGCTGGGCTCGGCTGCGGACCCCCGGGCCGTCGCAGCGCTGGTGGATGCGCTCAGGGACGAGCATCCTGATATCCGCAGGCTCTCGGCACGTGCGCTGCGGGAGATCGGATCCATCCGTTCCGTGGATCCGCTGGTGGACTGCCTGCAGGACCCTGATGAGAAGTGGAAGACCCGGATGTTTGCTGCCGAGGCCCTGGGGCGTATTGGTACGTCCAGTGCCATCGAAGGGCTGGTGGCGAGACTCCTGGACCCGGCAGAGGACCCGCAGGCCCGGATCGCCGTCGCCCATATCCTGGGGAGGATTCGGAGCCCGGCGGCGGAAAAGGCCCTCAGGGAGTGCCTCGGGGATCCGGATCCTGCAGTCAGAACAGCGGCGGAGAAAGTGCTGGGGAAGGCGGGGAGGGAGTGAACATACTGAAGGGATCTGGAATTCCTGTCCCAGCGGTTTCCCTCCCAATCATCCCCTACCGTTCCTCCGCCTCCAGGGCTGCCACCAGGAATCCTTCCAGCGTCGATGACCGCGGGAGGCTGATCTTCTCGATATCCCCCTTCGGCCAGCGTATCCGGGCAGCGAGGCCCCCCGCATCCGGGATGGTGAAGTAACCCACACCAATCCGGGCCCCGCCCTTGGTGATCCGCACGTCCCACATGCCCCGGGTGTCAGAGACGTATACCGAGGTCCCCGGGTGCTTCTGCTCGAAATCCCGGATCCTGGCCTTCCCGAAGGCCCCGATCAGCGAGGTATCGGATAATTCCAGCTCGCCCATAGTTCTTCCCCCGGCTCATGGGTACCCCGGAGACCCTCACCGTTCCCCGAACGTCATTCCCCTGTTGTCGATCTTCGTCTCCACCGCCACCTTGAGGCCCAGGTCCGCGATGGCCTGCTCCAGCTCCTTCCGGCTCCGTTCCGTGATCACGGCAATCGTCGGGCCCACCGAGGACATGCCCACAAAATCAATGCCGGCTTCCCGGATCGTGGCCATGTAGTGGTAGATCCGGAACCCGTGGTGCTCCACCTCGGCCCGCTTGGAGCCCCGGAACTCGATCTCCCAGAAGATCTTCCCTGCCTTCTTCACGTCCCCCCGCTCCAGCGCAGGGATGAGATCCATCAGCACCATGTGGCACTTCACCTCACGGTCCATGTAGTCCAGGTTCCGGCCCCGGTTCATCAGGAGCTCGATCTCCCGGGTGCCCGCCGAGGAGATATCGGAGGTGGGGATGACGATGAAGACGTTCAGCCCCTCGGCAAAAGGATGGGTGTAGACAAGGGCCAGGTCGTCGCCCATGACGGCCATGCCGCCATGGGTCGAGACGGCAGGGCCGACCCCGGTCTCGAACGCAAACGCGACCCTCCCGTCACCGGTCTCCTCAACGAAGTTATAGCCCATCAGGAGCCGCAGCTCGGTCTGCGTGAGGGGGGACCCAACCGCCCGGTTCATGGCATTCAGGGTCGCGATGGAGATCGTGGAGGTGGACCCCATCCCCACATGGTGGTACTGGTGGTCCTTTGCCTTGATGCGGAACCCCCCCTGGTAACCGACGGCCTTCCGGAAGATATCCACGTGGTGGCGGAGGACCGGTGCACGGTCGTAGTCGATCTCGATCTCCTTCGAAGTGCACGTGACCTCGGCGGTGCAGTACACCTGCACCGCAAATCCCACGCCCCCGCCACCGGGCTTCCCCGGTGCAAACCGGTTCATGTCCAGCACGGTCAGGTGTATCCGTGCGGGGGCGGTGACCTTCACGGTCCCCTTCACCGGTTTCAGGGTGAACTTCCTCTTCTCGTACCCCAGGGTATTGATCTGATCTCCGGGCTGGAACGGCTGGAGGTTGTACTCAACAAGATCCAGGTCCCCGCCCCGTATCATCAGTTTCGGCATATCCTCATCACACCTTCTGACGGTCAAAGTAGATGTTCTTACCGGCGGCCTTCAGCGGGATTCCGTATCCCACCTGGCACCCCTCCAGCCAGCCCAGCGAGAGGGCAGCGACACCGCAGGAGTACATCACCCGGTTATCGGCGTTGTGGATCTGGGCGGTCTTCACCGCCGAGCCCACGGCGATGCCCAGGTCCACCATGCGGACGGCGCAGTTGGGGCCCCTCAGGGGGGCTTTCTCTGCGGGAGGCGCGGGCACGAACTTCAGCATCGAGGCACAGGTGGCAAAGCCACAGGCACCACAGTCGATACCGGCGGTGGGCTCCTTCCGGGCGCCGATGAGCAGGCAGGCATCGCTCTGCTCGACGTTGGCAGCATCCCGGACGAAGAAGCCAATGGACCTGGCATCGCCGATGGACCTCATGGTTCTCGCGAGCAGCGGGAGGCCGTCCCGTTTCACCACATGGGTGACGATGACATCGGTCCCCCGCGCCTTCGGGGCAGTCCTTGCCGAGAGGGCCATCAGGCCTGCCACTGTCTCCACAGCCGCAGTCTCGTCGTTCATACCGTTCGCACTGTGACACTTCCACGCTCCTGTGTAATAACTGTTACAGTACGTTCCACGGATTGGCAGGGTCAACAGGTGCTTCTGCCCGGTTTTCAGGGTCTTTCCGACGGGAAGGGGCTCTGCCCCCTCCCGGTCCCTCCCCACGACGAGAGGACAGGGTCGCGTCAGCGATTGAGCCGGAATGACGACAGTCCCGATCAACCGCGGGGGGACGCCCACGCGGCGGGGGGCGGAGCCCCCCAGGAGCGTCCCAATAGTACAACCCCCTGTAGAAAGAACCGAGCATCGGAATCACTCAATGCCGCATCATCACTTTCACACCGGCCGGGAGGGGTTGATATGGATATATCCTCAGGTACCGGTGTGGCAGTCTCGGTAGAGGTGATCCGGGCCCTGGTGCGGGGATCGGTCCACGACCTCTGCGTCCCTGGCCATGAACCTCCGGTATCCCCGCCGGGCAGACCGGCAGGGGGGACACATGCACCATGCCGCCGGCTCTTCAAGCTGCTCCTCCAGGGGTCCTGCCGGTTCGACTGCACCTACTGCACACTCAGGAACAGCCGCTGGGATCTCTCCCTCACACCCGGGGAGGCCGCAGGTCTCTTCCTCGGCATGCAGGCCCGGGGGGAGGCAGACGGCCTCTTTCTCTCCTCCGGTGTCGGGGATGACACGGAATCGGTCATGCACGACCTGGTGGAGACCGGTGAGATCCTGCGGAAACAGGGGTACACCGGCTACCTGCACCTGAAGATCCTGCCGGGGGCAGGCCGTGCCGATATCACGGATGCAGCCCGGGTGGCGGATCGGATCAGCATCAACCTTGAGGTGCCGTCGGCCGGCCGCATGAGCGAGGTGACCCAGGTGAAGGATTACCGGAGCGATCTCCTCACCCGGCTCTCCTGGATCCGGGAGGCCAGGCCCTTCGGCCATACCACGCAGATGGTGCTGGGGGCTTCGGGTGAGACGGACCGGGAGGTCTTCCGGCGGGTTGCCTGGCTCTACGGCAGGATGCAGGTTTCACGGGTGTACTATGCCCCGTTCCGACCGCTCCCAGGTACACCGATGGAAGACCATCCCCCGGCACCGTTCTGGAGGGCCTGGCGGTGGTACCAGCTGGACAGCCTGATGCGGACCTACCAGTTCGGCCCCGCCGGCCTGGAGGTGCTCTTTGACGGCGACGGCATGCTCCGCAACCAGGACCCCAAGGAGGTGCTGGCCGAGATCCATGGCCCGGTAGATCTCCTCACAGCGAACCGGACCGACCTCCTCCGGGTGCCCGGCATCGGCCCGCAGACGGCCGACAGGCTCATTGCAGAACGGGCAGCGGGCGGTATCCGGGATCTCAGCGACTGCACCGCCTGCGGCGTGAACCTGAAACGGGCAGGGCCCCACCTGGTCCTGGGCGGGAGGGCCCCGGCCCAGCGGCCCCTCTCGGATTTTACCGCGTAGACCTGATCATTTCCGGAACGTGACGCCCTCGAAGGATGCCACCAGACGGTCCCCGGACTTCACCGAGACGCGGTACAGGGCTGTCTGATCCGTCTCGCCCAGGAACTCGGCCACCGCTTCCAGGGTCCCGGTGGCCGGGACCATGAAGGTGATGTACACCGACGTGGCCACCTGTACC
>JAJRDF010000169.1 GCA_028678555.1 Methanomicrobiales archaeon | reverse complement strand
GAGCGTCTCGCCCCGGATGGACCGGTACACCTTCCCCTCTTCGAGCCCGGCGCCCATGGGCATCGGGCTCCCCGCCGCCTCCCCCTCCGGCACGTAGAAGTAGGGGCGGAAGCCGGCCACCTCCAGGTGGTGGGCCTTCCCCTGCCCGTCCCTGCCAAAGACGTGGATCAGGGGCCCGTCCGGTGTGTTCGTATACTCCACCTGGTTGATGGCGATCCGGAGGGAGCCGAAGTCCGAGAGGGTGGTGGCTACCCCCTCCATCCCGCGGCTGTACACCTTCCGGGCCTGGGCCTCCCCGTCAGCCATCGAAACTCCTGCAGATCGGCCGGAGGAACCCGCCGGCCCGCTCCATCTGATCCTTCTCCCAGGGATCCAGCGTCCACTCCTGGATCTCCCTCACTCCCTCCCTCCCCAGGAAGGCGGGGACACCCAGGGAACAGCCCCGGATGCCGTACTCCCCCTCCAGCACACACGAGCAGGGGACCGGTGATGTGCTGCCCGCCGTGAGGAACTGGAGCAGGGCGGCGATATGGTCGGCCGGCCCGAAGACCGTGGCCCCCTTCCCCCGGATCACCTCCATGGACGCCGTCCGCAGGGATCCCAGGATACGCTCCCGCTCCGGGATCTTTACTTCGACGGGGAGCCGGGAGAAGATCGGCACCTGGTGCTCGCCGTGTTCCCCCAGCACGGTTCCCTCCACCCGTATCCCCTCTTTCCGGAGCGCGAGGGTGAACCGGGCCGAGTCCAGCTGCCCGCCAAACCCGATGCACCGGTGCCGGTCCAGGCCTCCTTTCCTGGTGAAGTAGTAATTCAAGACGTCCACGGGGTTTGCCACCGTCACCCAGAGCCCGCCAAATCTCCGGGCATGCGGGAGGCACGCCTCGGCAATGGTCAGGTTCACCCCCAGGAGGTCGGCCCGGGTCTTCACCATGGGGGTCCGGGAGATACCCGCGGTATAGACGCAGATGTCGGCATCCCGGATATCCGCCGGATCCGTGCTGACCGTGAGATCCCGGCTGGTGTGCTGGAGATCCCGGACCTGGGCATCCAGCAGCGGCCCGTCCGCGTCCAGGAGCACCTGGTCCCGCGCTATCCCGAGGGCTCCGGCGAGGAAGGCCACCTCCCCTCCGATCCTTCCCGTGCCGATCACCGCGAGGCGGGTCATGGGGTACAGCTATGGGTAGGCTAATATTAAATAAATACAATCTTCTCCGGATGATACGCCTGGTCCCGGGCACGGTCTCTCTTGGCGGAGTGGAGATGGCCAACCACCTGGTGCTGGCCGCAGGGATCCTGGGGACCACGGGCTCCTCGATCCGCCGCGTGCTGGAGGCGGGGGCCGGCGCCGCGGTGACGAAGTCCATCGGCCCGGTGGCATCGGCCGGTCACCCCGGTCCCTGTGTGGTGGAGCTGGGGGACGGCCTGCTTAACGCCATGGGCCTCCCCAATCCCTCCCGGGAGTTCGGGACAGAACTCGCATCCCTGAAGGGCCTCCCCGTGGTGGCCTCCGTTTTCGGCGGGACCCCGGAGGAGTTCCGGAAGGTGGCGTCCTGGTTCCGGGACCGGGTGGCAGGGTTTGAACTGAACCTCTCGTGCCCCCATGCCGAGGGCTACGGAGCGGCCATCGGCACGGATCCCGGGACCGTGGAGGAATGTACCCGGGCGGTGGCCTCCCTGGGCCTCCCCACCTGGGTGAAGCTCACGCCGAACGTCACTGATCTCCCGGTGATCGGGCAGGCGGCCCAGCGGGGGGGGGCAACCGCCGTGGTTGCCGTGAACACGGTCCGGGCGATGCGTATCTCGACAGAGCTCCGTCTCCCCGTCCTGGGGAACCGGTACGGCGGCCTCTCCGGGAGGGCGATCTTCCCCATCGCGGTCCGGTGCGTGTACGAACTGTACGAATCGGTGGAGATCCCGGTCATCGGCGTGGGCGGCATCGCGACGGCTGAGGATGTCATCGAGATGATGATGGCCGGCGCCTCCGCCGTCCAGATCGGGAGTGCCGTGCGGGAGAACCCGGGCATCTTCCGGGAGATCGCCGGGGAACTCTATCGCCCCGGGGGCGTCTCACCCGAGGAGATCGTGGGGTGCGCCCATGGGTGACCGGATGCCCCTCGTGATGGAGATCACCGACGTGGTCACTGAGACCCCCCGGATCCGGACGCTTTTTTTCTCTGACTCCATCCCCTTCTCCCCCGGCCAGTTCGTGATGGTCTGGGTGCCGGGGGTGGACGAGATCCCCATGGCCCTCTCTTCCCCCCGTTCCATCTCCGTCCTTCCCGTGGGGGACGCGACGAGAACCCTCTGTGCCATGCGGGAAGGGGACCGTATCGGGATACGGGGGCCCTTCGGGAACGGGTTCCGGGTGCAGGGCCAGACGTTGGCCGTCGCCGGGGGTATCGGCACAGCGCCCCTCCTCCCGCTGGCCCTGGGAGGGAAAGTGACCACGTTCCTCCTGGGGGCCGCAACCGCGCCGGAACTCGCGTTCCGGGCTCCCCTCTCCTGTGCCACCACCCTCCATGTCGCCACCGACGACGGTTCAGAGGGCCACCACGGGATGGTCACCGCACTCCTGGACGAACTCGTGCTGGAGGTGTACGACCACATCTGCGTCTGCGGACCGGAGCCGATGATGCACCGGGTGCTGCAGGTTCTCGCAGAGAAAGGCCTAGAGGGGAGGGGGCAGTTCTCACTCCACCGGTACATGAAGTGCGGCATCGGGGTCTGCGGATCCTGTTCCATCGACCCGTCAGGGCAGCGGGTCTGCCGGGAAGGGCCTGTCTTTACCGGGGACCAGCTCCTGGACTCGGAACTGGGCCGTTACGTCCGGGACGGCTCCGGAGTCAGGCGACGGTTCGACTGAGGCGGCTGCGGAAGGCGCGGCCCCTGCTGTTTCAGCTCAGCATGGCATTTCGGTGTTCTCTCTCTGCAGTGTATTATTGAGACGCTCTCGGGGGCTCCGCGCCGCTCCGCCCCCGCCGCGTGGGCACCCCCCGCCTGTGTCCGGGAATTGGTGATCCATTCTGCAGCAACTATCCGACGAGGTGGTCTATCCTCATCGGGGGAGGGACCGGGAGGGGGCAGAGCCCCCTCCCG
>JAJRDF010000060.1 GCA_028678555.1 Methanomicrobiales archaeon | reverse complement strand
CGGTAGAGCTGGTGGATCCGGACCGGTTCCCCGCCCGCCTGGGAAGGGGTGATGGCAGCGACCAGCAGGTTGGCCATCACCATGTTCAAGCAGTAGAAGAAGCCGACCCGGTAACCCAGGGACCCGGCCATCTTCTTGATCCTCATCGCCCAGAATCCCAGGGCCAGCAGGTGGAGCCCGACGGCCGCGACCAGGAACACCGGGTTCAGCTGCTTCAGGTACAGAAAGGTATCTTCACTGACGGTGAAGTACAGGACAAGGATCAGGACGACCGTGGAAAACAGGACCGAGACGCCGAGCCACTTCCACTGGGAACGGCTGATGAGCCCCTCCTGCGGCCCGGAGGCGGGCATCCCGGTGCCCTGATCAGGCATATGCTCTACCGGTTACCGGGCATAGTATAAACCCCTTTCAGGGTGATGAGACCGCGAAGAGCGAACGATCGCCCTGGATGGAGAGGACGCCGGTCCTCACGCCGGCGTCCAGCCACCCGTGGCCGTAGGAATACCAGGAGAGTGCCATGAGCGGCCGGGAATGTCCAAGGCACGCGTTCCCCTCGTCGAGGGCTTCCCGGGCCCGGGTCAGGAACGCCTCGGATGCCGCCCGGAGCGGGCTCGCGGGATCCGGTGCCTCGGCCACCGCCGACAACGCCCGGGTGAGCATCCCCCTGTAGCGGGTGGTCTTCTCGTGGAGGGGTGTCACGTACGCCGGAGGTACCTCCCCGGATTCCAGCGCCGGCGGAAGGGAACCGGTACGGTCAAAGAGCCCCAGCCGGGATCCCGCATCCAGCCAGGCAGCCCCATAGGCAAAGGCCGCCACCGCGTTCACCTGGTCACCCCTGGAGAGGAAATCCATCCCGTCGTGGGCATATGCCCCCGCCATCTCCAGTACCTCCCGGGCCACATGGTCCAGGGGGGTTCCGGCCGCCGGCCGGATCCCCGGTTCCTTCACCGCGTGGTGGACCGCGGCACCATACGCACTGACCGTCATGGCCGGGCAAACACCTCCAGGTATTCCCGCTCGATGTCGTGGAGTGCTGCAGGGACGGCGAGGATGTGCAGCGGCGGCCCGAAGTCCACCCGTTTCAGCACCTCCGCCGGCCCTGCCGCCACCCGGGGTTCCGGGGACCCGGCCCGGGCGATCCCCACGTAAAGTCCAGGCGGCCCGGTTCCCTCCCTCCGTGCCATCTCCTCCAGGAGCCCGATACCCTCGCCCACCGTCATGCAGCGGTCCGGAGTGATGTCCAGGTACACCAGGGTGTGGAGGTTCTGCGAGAGGTTCGCCCGGATCGTCCCGAAGGGGGTGAGGGGGAACCATTCCTTCGAAGGAAAGGGCAGGGAGCAGGACTTGCCGAACCGGTAGTTCTGCAGGCCGGTGAGGCCGCAGACCGCGCTTGCGATGGACGCCCCGTGGATGACCCGGGTGGGGATCCCCCGGGCCGCGGCGCGGAGGCGCAGGTCCGCGTGGGTCGTGGAGACCATGGGATCCCCGCCGCAGAGGAGGACCACCTCCCCCCGCGCTGCCCGGTCCAGGAGTTCTCCGGGCTGCCCCTCGATCTCCTCCCGTCCCGCAGGGATCACGGGCTTCCCGTAATACTCCTCCATCCTCCCGAGGGTGGTTCCCGTGAGCCGGGAGGTGTAGGTCTCCAGGTAGACGTGGTCAGCCCTGCGGATGGAGGCCAGCCCCTTCACCGAGACGTCTGCTTCGTCGTTCAGCCCCAGGCCCACAAAGGTCAGCATGCCGCGTGCCCTCTGCTTTTCCTTCTGCAGCATCCCCCATAAGGTGATTGTTTTCTCACTCAGGGGATCTCCCCCTCTCCACGGAGTGCACAAGGTATATCAGGCCGCATCCTGTAGGAACATGCTGACCATGACCGGGATCCTGCCCGAACAGCTGCGGATGCTGCGCCTGCAGGCCCAGCACCTGCACCCGAGGGCTGCACGTGGGGATCTCGTCGCCGTGGCCGGGAGGCTCTGTGGCATCAATGCCCAGCAGGGTCCCGCGATGATGCTCTCCCTCCGGGCCCGGATCCGGGGGCTGGAACCCGGGGATGTGCGGGAAGCCATCAATCAGCGCACCCTGGTGCGGGGCTGGGCCATGCGGGGAACCCTACATCTCCTGCCGTCCCGGGACCTCCTCTGGATCGTCCCGCTGGTCGGCCCCGCAGTCCTGGCACGAAACGAACGGAGGCGGGGGGAGCTGGGCCTTACCGGGCAGAAGGTTCGGGAGGGCCTGGCGGTCATCGGCATACTGCTCACCGCCAGCGGGTCGCTGACCCGGAGGGAGCTCGTGGACGGCCTCGTCCGGGGGGCGGGGATCACGAAGGAAGGCCAGGCAGCATACCACCTCCTCTTTGCTGCAGGGCTGTCCGGCCTCGTCTGCAGGGGTCCGGATGCCCCGTCCGGCGAAGAGACCTTCCGTCTTACCTCTGATTGGATCGGCAGGCAGGAACCACTCCCGCGGGAGGAGGCCCTGGAGGCGCTGATCCGCCGCTACCTGGCAGGGTACGGACCTGCCGGTTCGGAGGACTTCGTCTCATGGTCGGGCCTGCCCCCGGGGGATGTCCGGGAAGGATGGAGGCGCGTGCAGGAGAGGGAGGGGCTGGCAGAGGTCCGCGTGGGCGACCGGATCCTCTGGATGACGGGGACCCGGCAGGTACCTGAGGGGGAGCCGTCCCCTCCCGCCGTCAGCCTTCTCCCCGCCTTCGACACGCTGGTGCTGGGGTATCATCACCGGGAGCACGTGGTCCCGGCCCGGTACCGGGACCGGGTGTACCATGGCGGCCAGACCGTGCCGGTGGTGCTGGTGAACGGCGCCGCTGCAGGTACCTGGCGGTACGACCGCCGGGGAAAGACCCTCGATCTCTCCGTCTCCCCCTTCGAACGGTTCGACCGCGTGACCAGGGAGCTGATTCTGGAGGATGCAGAGGACGTGGGCCGGATCTTCGGGCTCCGGCCCGCGGTGTCCTTCAGGACCTGATATTCCTCCGGAAGGCCAGAGAGTCTCCCTCACCCGAAGAGCAGGTGGATGGCCATCCCGACGAGGAGCCCCAGGGCCACCGTGTAGGCGCTGACGGCAAGGGCCGTCCGGTACCCCACCTCCCGGGAGAGGACCGCGATGGTGGAGAGACAGGGAACGAAGAGGACCGAGATCACGGCAAAGGTATAGATCTGCACGGTGGTCATCACCGCCGAGAGGTCGGCGGTCCCGGCCAGCACCACCAGCGTCTCGAAGGCCATCTCCTTCCGAAGGATGCCGAAGACGAGGGCTGTCGCTGCATAGGACGGGAGGCCCAGGAGCCCCTCCAGCACCGGGGCCAGGAAGGCCTCGAAGAGGGCCAGCATCCCGGAGTAGTTTAGGAGCCCCAGCACGATGCTGCCTGCCAGGAGGAGGGGGAAGGCGATGAACAGGAAGTCCCTGACCCGGTACCAGGACTTGGCTGCCACCAGCTTCGGTTCAGGGCGCCGGAGGGGTGCAATCTCCAGGATCATGCCGAACTGCTCACCCGGCGTGATCCGGGTGAGGAGGAGCCCTGTTGCGAGGAGCAGCCCCAGCACGATGAAGTACACCGAGAAGGCTGCGGCAATACCGATGAAGGCCGCCACCATCCCCGCGATGATCACCGTCCTCGCCGAGCAGGGGACCATCGTCACCAGGAACGAGGCAATGGTCCGCTCCCGCCGTGTCTTCAGGGTGCGCATGGCCATCACCGCCGGGACATTGCACCCGAAGGAGAGGATCATGGGGATCACGGCACCGCCGTGCAGTCCCACCCGGTGCATGGCCCGGTCCGCAAGGAACGCGGCCCGGGTCAAGTACCCCGTGTCCTCCAGGACAGAGAGAAAGATGGCAAAGATGAACACAAACGGGAAGGCGATGGCGAGACCGGCCTGGATGGCGAGGAGGACCGACATGGTGAGGGTAGCGGCGAGGGGCGGGAGAGCCAGGCCGCTCACCGGCACGATCACGTACGTCTCGAACGCCTGGGTGAAGATCCCTTCCAGGTAGGATCCCAGGAGGAAGACGGACAGGAGCACCGCCCCCAGGATCAGGATGAGGAGAGGGATCCCCGGCCACGCATGGAGGAGGAGACGGTCCAGGTCCAGGCCACGTGGCGGCGCCCCCTTCCCCGCCACCTGGGTCGCGATCCGCCCGGCCATGTGGTGACGGTTTGCGGCGATGATCTGGTGGATCGTCATCCGGTGCGGCGGCTCGATCTCCTGGGCCAGCACCTTCCCGGCCTCCCGGAGCTCCTCATGCCCTTCGATCCCCTCCAGCGCCCAGAGGGCCTGCACCCGGCTCGCCCCCATCGTCTTTCCCAGGGACCGGATGGCGGCTTCCACGTCAGTATCGTACGGCACCTGGACAAGCGCCGGCCGTGCCCTCGCAACGGCAAGCGGCATGATCCCGGCAATGTTGCGCCCCTGGATGGCCGCGGCCGGTACCACCTCCACCCCCAGGATCTCAGCGAGGCGGCCGGTGTCAATGAAGAGACCGTTGGCCTCGGCCTCGTCAATCATGTTCACGACAGCGACCAGGGGGATGCCCGTCTCGGCCACCTGGAGGAGGAGGTAGAGGTTCCGTTCCAGGTGGCCCGCGTCCATGACGACGATGGCGGCATCCACCCTCCCTCCGGCGATCTCCTGCCGGACCAGAACCTCCTCTTCCGAGGTGCCGTCCAGGGTGTAGATCCCGGGAAGGTCGATCAGTTCGTGGATGTCCCGCTGGACGCAGGTGGCCCCGCTCTTCATTTCGATGGTGGTGCCCGGGTAGTTGGAGATCTCCACCCCCACACCGGTCAGCTGGGTGAAGATCAGGGACTTCCCCACGTTGGGATTCCCGATGAGGGCAATCCTCATGCCGCCCTCACCGCGAGGATCGAGGCTGCCACCTCGGGCGAGAGGGCGATGTCACACCCCTTGACCCGGACCACCACTGCCCGGTTGGGGAGGCGCTGCCGGATCTCCAGGGGTTCCCCGGGCAGGATCCCCAGGTCCAGGAGCCGCGGGAGGTTGTGGGAGCAACTGATCAGCTCCACCGTGACTGCCTCGCCCTCGGGGAACTCCGTGAGCGGCCGGCTCCCCCCTTCTCGGCCCTCCCCACCGGTTCCGCCGCGGTTCCGGGGCCCGTGCCCTCCCTTTTCCAGGAACTCCGAGAGCCGGTCGATGGTGGTGTCCGAGACCTGGTGCTCCAGCCGGCAGGCCTCCTGGTCGGCGGAGGGGCCATCGATCCCCAGCCGCTCGGAGAGGAAGCACTGGAGCACCTGGTGCCGGTGGGCCACGCCCCGCGCACGTTCCATCCCCGCATCCGTGAGCGAGGCTGCACCGCCCTGGAGGGTCACCTCCCCTTCCCGCACCATCTCGGTGAGGACAGGTTCCAGAGTCGGGGGCTTCGACCGGATCTGTGCTGCGATCTCGGCCACCGGGACCGGACTGCCCCCCTCGCCCGCGAGGCAGAGGATGGCCTCCAGGATATCCTCGCGGAGAGACGTCTGCATACACCGGGATTGCCCTTCCCCTCTGATATGGGTTTGGTCTCCCCCGCCCCCTCATCGGCACACAAGGAATTTCTCACATGGGAACGGTCGGTATTCGGGATTCCTCGATCACTAGTGAGACGCTCTCGGGGGCTCGCCGCCCCCGCCGCGTGGGCACCCCCCGCCGGTTTTCTGGAATGGACGGATCATTCCTGTTCACTCAACCGAAGAACGGACTATCCTCATCGGGGGAGGGACCGGGAGGAGGCAGAGCCCCCTCCCTTCTCAGTGTCTAGAGTTACCGTTGCGCACGACAAGGAAACCAACTCACGCAGGCCGTCACCCCACCTCACCGGTTTAAAGACCCAGAAGGTTCCAATGGTAGTGGATGGAAGCCTCCAACGCCGCGGTGGCGGACACCCTGACCCTCTTCGGTCAGCTCCTGGAGATCACGGGGAAGGACGGGTTCAAGATCCGGGCCTACTACCGGGCCGCGGAGGAGATCAGCCGCCTCTCCCGCGACGTGGCTGACATGACCCTGGAGGAGCTGAACGCGATTCCCGGGATAGGGAAGGGCCTGGCCGAGAAGATCCAGTCCATCGTTGCGACCGGCACGCACCCGGAGCTGGAGGCCCTGAAAGCTGAGGTTCCCCCCGGCCTCATCGAGATGCTGAACCTTGAAGGTGTGGGGCCGAAGACGGTCCACACCCTCTGGATGAAGGCAGGGATCACCTCGATCGACGACATGGAGAAGGCCGCCCGGAACCGGCGCATCCGGGCCATCCGGGGGTTCGGGGAGAAGAAGGAGCAGGAGTTTCTCCAGTCCATCACCCGGTACCGGAACCAGGCGACGAGGATGAACCGGGCCGAGGCCGAGGCGGTGGTGGCCCGGGTCTCGGCTGCCCTCACCCCCGGCACCTTCGAGGTGGCCGGTTCCTTCCGCCGGGGCCGGTCCACTGTCGGGGACATCGATATCGTCTCCCGGGAGCCCCCCGCGCAGGTGAACACCAGGCTCCGGGGGGTCGCAGACGAGATGATCGACGAGGGTGAGCGGAGGACCTCTGTCAGGCTGGGTGCCCACCGGGTGGATATCCGGTTCACCCCGCCCCGGCAGTTCGGGTCCATGCTCCTGTACCTGACCGGCTCCAAGGAGTTTAACATCCGGCTCCGGGAGATCGCCATCGCGAAGGGGCTGCGCCTGAACGAGTATGGCCTGGAGGACCGCAAGGCGGGCGGCCTGCGGGAGTTCCCGGACGAGGAATCGATCTTTGCCTTCCTGGGGATGGACCGGGTCCCCCCCGAGATCCGGGAGGACCGGGGTGAGATAGCCCTTGCGCAGGCACACCGGCTCCCCATGCTGGTCATGCCGGGTGATATCCGGGGCGACCTGCATGTCCACACCGCGGACACGGACGGGAACCTCACGTTACCCCAGCTGGCCCAGGCAGGCGCTGCCCGGGGGTACCGGTACCTGCTGGTCTCGGACCACTCCGCCTCCCTGGGGATCACCCATGGCCTGGACCCGGAACGTATTGCGGCCCAGGGTCGGGAGATCGAGCAGGTGAACCGGACCTCCCCCTGCCGCCTCCTCCACGGGATTGAGGTGGACATCCTGGCCGACGGCACCCTCTCGCTACCCGTTCCCGTTCTCGCCGACCTGGACCTGGTGGTCGCCTCGGTCCACTCGGCCTTCCGGCAGGAGAAGGACGTGATGACCCGGCGGATCCTCTCGGCCATGGCCTCGGACCACGTGGACATCATCGGGCACCCCACCGGCCGGCTGCTGGGGAGCCGGGAGTCCTCGCTCCTGGACATTGACCGGATCATCGATGCCGCCAGGGACACGGGAACGGCTCTCGAGATCAATGCTTCGCCCCTCCGGATGGACCTGGACGATGCCCCCATCCGGCAGGCCAGGGATGCAGGCGTCATGCTGGCCATCGGCACCGACGCTCATACCGCTGGGGAACTGGACCACATGAAGTATGGCGTGATCCTTGCCCGCCGGGGATGGTGTGCCCCTGAGCACCTCCTGAATACACGGGATGCGGAACCGCTCCTGGAGTGGGCCCGATGATCTACTGGCTCTATGAACGGTGGCTGGCCCGGCACCTCACGGTGCTCCCCGAGCACCTGTGCTTCATGATCACCGAGGGGGACATGAGGAGCGCCCCCGGCAAGCTGGCCGAGGTAACCCGCTGGTGCCTGGACCTGGGGATTGCCGGGGTCATGTTCCATATCAGCACCGAAGACCCCTCCCGGATCGATCCCTTCCTCCCCTTCATCTGCCGGGTCGCCGACATAGGCGAGCTCCACCTCCATGCCGGAAACCCGGAGGAGGTCATGGGGAGCGGTTCCCCGGTGACCGTCGCCATCGGCAGCTCGGGACGGGAGGAGATCACGGCCTGCATCCGGCAGATGGCCCGTGACGGTGTTGCGCCAGGCGACGTGGATGAGGGGCTCTTTGACCACTACCTGACGTTCCGGTACGCCCCGGATCTCGTGATCAAGACCGGCCAGTCCCACCTGACGGACTTCCTCATCTGGCAGTCGGTGTACTCGGAGCTCTTCTTCTCGGACGTGAACTGGCAGTATTTCCGGAGGGTGGATTTCCTGCGGGCCCTCCGGGACTACCAGTCACGGAAACGGCGGTTCGGCACCTGAACAGTCTCTCCGGGTAACCGGGATATCTGTGAACCGGGTTGTAACAGGGGAGCGGTGACAGCCCTCAGGTAGCAGAGCAGCGGGAAAAACAGGCACTGGAGAATATCCTCATCGGGGGAGGGCGGACGGGAGGGGGCAGAGCCCCCTCCCGGCCCCACCCCCATGAGGATAGT
>JAJRDF010000059.1 GCA_028678555.1 Methanomicrobiales archaeon | reverse complement strand
CATCCCGGATTTACCCGCGTGGGGAGAGTCCGGAGGCGGTTCGGCGCGGCCAGGACCCCCCACTCTGATATCGACGACGGCAGGAGACACGGCATGGGTGAATGGGTCCGGAGAGGAAGGGTCTGATTCCCCGGGTGGTTAAATGAAAAATATTAAATACACCTTATATCAATGTTACCATGTTGCCCTGCCCTCGGGGAAGAGCGACAGGTGGAATACCCGGCAACCAGGCGGGCGTGGAAAAGGCCAGAATATCTCCGGCTGAATCGCCGGATCATACGACGCGGCCCGGGGGTACAGACGACCGGTGACAGGGTTGTCCCTCCCCCCCGGCATCCACTCCACGTCTTCCCTGTCGGCCGTACTGGAGCAGACGCACCCCTGCCCAGGCCAGGCCAGCACTGACGAGGCAGGCAACGTGGATGGGAGGAGAGGACCGGAGGGACGTGCCCGGGCGGGCATGGAGTTCCCGAGCCTCAATGCAGCCGGTCACACGGTATGGTGTGCGTGAAGGGGTGCAGTGGGCAGAGTGTGGTTCTGCTAGCCGTGGCCCTGATGCTAGTGGGAACCGGGTTCGTCGGCGTGGCCCGAGCCGCCCCGGATTCATCATCTTTCAAGATCGATGTGGGCGTGTTTCTGGATGTCAATCCCAGGGATAATCCCATCAACGCAGACCCGGGCGACATGCAGCCTTTCCAGTTCCAGGTACAGTGGGTCCTCACCCGGACCCCGCTCTGCGGCCTCCCTAACTCAATTCCTCCGGAGACAACGGGCGAGATCGGGTTGTATACCGTCTCTCAGGAGCATTCCCTCTTCGTGCCGAAGGTGATGGGCCAGGCCGGGGAGCACATTGTTGATTACTGCGTGCTCCCCCTGCCCCTCGTCGGCTATTCGTACCCGGCCGACGGGTTCTGCGTGGGCTTTGTCTGCCAGGTCAGGGAAACGACCAGATATGAGATTACCCATTACCAGGTCCCGAAAGGATACTGCCCGCAGTACCCTGACGGCCAGGACCGGAAGAAGGAGGATACCGAGACCGAGAACATGAAATTCTACCGCGGGAATGCGTGCGGGAAGGTGTACCCCGGCTGGAATGGCTGGTTTGACTGGGGCCCGTGCAGGCCCACCCGTTGCCTGATCATGATCTCCTAGTCCTGGCAACGGAGGTTCGCTCCTCCCCTTCCTGCCCCACACCGGTCCGTTGCCATCCCTTCGTACAGGTGTTTTCTTCGTATCGCACCCTTTATCGCCGGGTAATGCCAAAAGAGGCCTATGCGGATCCGGGTCCACGGCGAGACCTGCTACGCCCCGTGGGGAGCCTACTTTGACGGGAGCGTGCGGATCGAGGGGAACCTGGTGGCACCCTTTGGCACGCATTTCTGGAAGCATCTCACGGTGAGCGGGGACCTGGAGCTGGGCCCCTGCTCCACCGTGGCAGGGCATGTCTCCTGCCGGAACGCCCTCATCGGTGGAAGGGCCATCGTGAAGGGGAACCTCACCGCAGAGGGGACCGTCTTTGTGTGTGACCGGGCGGTGATCCGGTCCATCCGGGCAGGCGGCGACGTGGTGCTGCGGCCCGGTATCGTCGTTGGCGACGTCGTGACTCCGGGGGTGATCACGGTGATCGGGAAGGTGCTCTCGGACCGGCTCGAGGGATCGAAGGTGGTGGTTCTCCCCGGCTAGACGGCCGGGTGGTCCACTTCCGGCGGCTCCTGGGCAGGCTTCGGTGCGGTCTCAGGGAGTCCCCGCCGGGCCACGCTGCAGACCTCGTCCCAGTCCACCAGCGTCTCCACGCACCCGTCCTTCTGGGTCACGATACCGATGGCTGGGATCCCCTGGCGGTCGCACATCTCCAGGCCGTCCTTCACCTCGATGATGCACCCGACTCCAATCATGGCCTCGGGCCCATACTTCTGCACCATCCGCTGGATGAACGAGGATCCCGGCACGATGAAGACCCGGTAGCCCATCTCCCGGAGCCGTGCGATGGCCTCACCGGTCTGGCACTGGCCGCACTGCTTGCAGACGAGCCCCTCGGGGGTGAGATCTGCCGGGCACCGGGAGGACCGGAGGCACTGGGGAAGGAAGATCGCCCTCTTCTCCACCGGTACCTTTTCAAACGTGGTGGTGTTCATGGAGTTCTGGAGCCGGATGAAGAAGGTGATGAGGTCCTTCTCCGAGATGCCGAAGAGCCGGGTCAGGCCCCGCACGACCCCCTCCAGCATGTAGAAACCGCTCTTCAGGAGCCGGGGGAAGTAGAGGCGGCCCTTCCGGATCGACAGGGCGGTAACCGCCACAAGGAAGAATGCAAAGACGAGGAGCGAGAGGAGCACGATGATGGTAATCTCCCCGATGAGGACCATCACGCTGTAGAAGGTGAGCTCCACTGCCATTGCTGCACCGGATCTTGGTGTTCCGGGATGATAACCTTCCCGTGCAGGAGGGATATGGAGGTGGCTCTTATCGCTGGGACCTGCCCGCTGCCCTGCCCAGCGTATCGAATGGCGGCCGGTGGATGCCGTCCTCGGTGATGATGGCCGAGACGAGGGGGAACGGGGTGGCATCAAAGGCCGGGTTCCTGACACCCGCAGCATCAGGCACCACCTGACGGCTCCCGAAACGGCTGACCTCCTCCCGGGCCCGCTCCTCCACCACCACGCCGGCTGCGGTGGAACCGGGATCCAGGGTGGAACGGGGTGCCGCGACATAGAACGGAATCCCGTGGTGCCGGGCACAGACGGCATGCATGTAGGTCCCCACCTTGTTGAAGACCGCATCCCGGGTGATCCGGTCCGCCCCCACGATCACGCAGTCCACCTCCCCGGCCTGCATCAGCGATGCCGCGGCGCTGTCCACGATCACCGTGACCGGGATCCCGTCCCGGGCCAGCTCCCAGGCGGTGAGGCGTGCCCCCTGGAGCAGGGGGCGGGTCTCGCAGGCCAGGACCCGTATCTCCTTCCCCGCGGCGACGGCGCTCCGGATCACACCGAGGGCAGTCCCCCATTCGCTCGTGGCCAGCGCCCCGGCATTGCAGTGGGTGAGGACCGTGCCCCGGTCCGGAAGGAGGGATGCCCCGTGGTCCCCGATACGGCGGCAGATGAGGGCATCCTCCGCCGCCACGGCCTTCGCCTCGGCGAGAGCCACCCTCCGGCATTCCGCGATGCTCCGGGCTGCCTGGACCTTCAAGAGGACCCGGTCGATCCCCCAGGAGAGGTTCACGGCGGTGGGCCGGGTGGACCGGAGGAGCTCCGCGGCATCCGAGACATCGGCGAGAAAGGGCTCCAGGTCCTGCTCCCGGGAGCGGGCCGCGGCCAGCGCCACCCCGTACGCCCCGGCCACGCCCAGCGCCGGTGCCCCCCGGATCTCCAGCCGGCGGATCGCCTCCGCCAGCCGTTCCACGTCCCGGCACCGGATCCGCCGCACCCGTGCGGGGAGGGCGGTCTGGTCCAGGAGGGAGACCTCGCCGGTATCGTCCTCCCACCGGATCGTCTCGCCCTCCATGGGGATCACTCCTCCCGGATCGCGTCGGTGAAGGCCCGCATCGCCGCCGCCTCGCCCTGGGCCACGCAGTCCGGGATGTCCCGGGGTGCCGTCGCGGTTCCTGCCAGGTAGATCCCCGGCCGCTCCGTGAGCACCGGTCCCAGCTTGTCATCCAGGGGTTTCAGGAACCCGGACTCCTCCTGGCGGATGCCGAACCGTTCTGCGATCTCGTCGCTCCCGGGGGCAGGTTCCAGGCCGATGGAGAGGACCACCAGATCCGGTTTCAGGATCAGGACCTCCCGGGTCTCGGTGTTCTCCACCTGCATGGCAGGGCCGTCCACATCGGCCCAGACCTCGCCGGGAAGCCCCCGCAGGAACCGGACGCCCATCCGCTCCGCCCGCACGTAGTACTCCTCGTAGCCCTTGCCGTAGGCCCGGATGTCCTGGTAGCAGATGGTGACCTCGGTCTCCGGGTGTTTCTCCTTGAGAAGGATCGCGTTCTTGATGGCCGACATGCAGCAGACACAGGAGCACCAGGGCCGGTCCACGGTCAGGTCCCGGGACCCCACGCACTGGATGAAGACCACGGACCGGGGTACCTCCCCGGTGGAGAGGCGCCGCACCTTGCCCCCGGTGGGGCCCGCAGCATTGATCATCCGCTCGAATTCTAGGGAAGTGATGACGTCCGGGACCGTCAGGTACCCGAGCGCCGGCTTCTTCCGGGCATCGAAGGTGCCGTATCCGGTGGCGATGACCACCGACGCCACCCGGATCTCCCGAATCTCCTCCTTCTCCTCCTTTTTGATCGCCTCCAGGTCGCAGACGTCGTAGCAGAGCCCGCACTCGATGCAGTGGTCGGCATCCTTCACCACGAGGTCCGGGATGGCCTGCGGATGGGGCTTGTAGATGGCCTTCCGGACACCGACCCCGGCGTCGTAGCTGTGGTACACCTCCACGGGGCAGATGATCTCGCACTCCCCGCAGCCGTTGCACTTTTCCACATCGATGAACCGGGGCTTCTGTTTCAGGGTCAGGCGGTAGCTACCGGGCTTTCCTTTTACCGCTATCACCTCGGTGCAGGTGTGGAGCCGGATCAGGGGATGCCTCGCCACCTCCGCCATCTTGGGGGAGAGGATGCAGAGGGAGCAGTCGTTCGTGGGGAACGTCTTGTCCAGCATCGCCATGTGGCCCCCGATGGTGGGCTCCCGCTCGATCAGGTGCACCGGGATCCCGTGGTCTGCGATCTCGAGGGCCGCCTGGATACCGGCCACTCCTGCGCCGATGACCGCCACTTCACGCGTCACGGTAGCTCCGGGCCAGATCGGCATAGGACTCGGCATTCCTGACAATGGCGGCGGACTGCTCCGGGCTCACCGGCCGGACCACCTTCCCGGGTACCCCCATGACGACGGAGCCCGGGGGGATCATCGTCCCCTCCGTCACCACCGCCCCGGCCGCGATGAGTGACCCTGCACCCACGTCGGCGCCGTTCATCACGATGGCCCCCATGCCGACGAGGACCCGGTCCCCGATGGTGCAGCCATGCAGGATCGCCCCATGGCCCACCGAGACCTGGGCACCGAGTTTCACCGGGAAGCCGTGGCTGGTGTGGACCACCGCGTTGTCCTGGATGTTGGAGGACCGGCCGATGGAGATCCGGTCCTTGTCACCCCGGATCACCGCCCCGAACCAGACCGAGACCTCCCCGGCAAGAGTCACGTCCCCGATGACCGTGGCGTTTCCTGCCACAAAGAGCGCCCCGCCCGCACCGCCACTCATATTACCATAAAACGTGCACCATCTGTGGGAATGAAAGTTATGGTGGGCGGGACCTTCTCGCCCTTCCATGCGGGCCACCGCAGACTGCTGGAGCGGGCCTTCTCCCTCGCCGGGAGGGACGGCCAGGTGGTGATCGGGCTCACGACGGACGAGTTCGCCGGGCGGAAACGCCATCCCGTCATGCCCTTTGCCGACCGCAGGCGCACGCTGGCCGCCTTCATCGGGACCCTGGGGGACGTGGGCCGGTGGGAGATCCAGCCCCTGGGCGACCGCCACGGGACCGCGGTGGAGGACGACTTCGATGCCCTGGTGGTCTCTGAGGAGACGGCAGCTGTGGCCAGGGAGATCAACCGGCTCCGGCAGGAGCGGGGAAGGAGGAAGGTGGATATCCACCAGATCGCCTGCGTATTTGCGGAGGACGGGCAGTGGATCTCCAGCACCCGGATCCTGGCCGGGGAGATCGACCCGGATGGGCATGTGGTGAAGGAAAAGGAGCGGGGGAAGGGGAGAAAACCCGGGAAACGAGGCAGGGTCTCATAACCAGAGGTGCCCGGCACCCGTCTTGGGGCAATATCCTCTCCGGGGAGGGCGGACGGGAGGGGGCAGAGCCCCCTCCCGGCCCCACCCCCATGAGGATAGTCCCTTCCATGGTTGGAGAGAACTCCCCAGGTCGGGTTCGGCAAAGGAGTTCACGGGATCCGTGGGTGCCCGAAATAGGGAGGAAAAGTTCTCAGTTCAGATAATGTGCCCGGTGATATCCTTCGTGATCAGCCAGTCGCAGTACAGGCAGTGGAGCCCGCGCTCCACCACCTCGAACCGGCTCTCGATGGGTTCGCTCGTGTTGGAGATGCAGCCGGGGTTGGGGCACCGGACCACACCCACCAGCGACCGGGGGATCTCGACCCCCTTCTTCTCCACCACCTCGTAATCCCGGATGATGTTGATCGTGGCACGGGGCGCGATCAGCGCGATCCGGTCCACCTCCTCCTTCCGGAGCTCCCTCCCCTCCACCTTCACGATGTCCTTCTTGCCCACCTTCCCGCTGGAGACGTTCGTCGCGATGGAGAGGCACTCGTCGGTAGTGCCCGTGATCCCCAGGATCTTCAGCACGTTCAGGGCCTCGCCCGCGGTGATGTGGTCGATCACGGTCCCTTCACGGATACGGCCAACGATCAGTGCATGTTTGCCTTCCGGTTTCTTCACCCCATCACCTCCTGGAGGAGCGCCATCCTGACCGGTATGCCGTTCCGGGACTGCTCGAAGTAGCGGGCAAAGGGGGTGCGGTCCACCGCGGGATCGATCTCGTCCACCCGGGGCAGGGGATGGAGGACGATCAGGTGCTCCCGGGCCCCTTCCAGCAGGTCAGGCGTGATGCGGTAACTGGAGGCCACGTCATAGTAGGATGCCGAGTCCGGGAACCGCTCCCGCTGGATCCGGGTCACGTACAGGACGTCCAGGTCCCGGATCACCTTGCCCACGTCGCCGTGCTTCACCACCTCCATCCCGTGGCGCCTGAGCTCGTGGACGACCGAGAGCGGGAGATCCAGCCCCGGCGGGGCGATGGTGTGGAGTGTCACATCGTAGAGGGAGAGGGCATGGGCCAGGGAGTGGGCGGTCCGGCCGTAGCGCAGGTCCCCGAGGAGGCCGATCTCCAGGCCGTCCAGGGGCATGGACCGGCGGATCGTGTACAGGTCCAGGATCGTCTGGGAGGGGTGCTGGCCGGCGCCGTCACCGGCGTTGATGACCGGCACCGTGGCAAACTCCGAGGCCAGGCGCGCTGCACCCTCCTTGGGGTGCCGGAGCACGATGGCATCGGCATAGCCGCTGACCACCCGGATCGTGTCCGCCAGTGTCTCCCCCTTCGCGATGGAGGAGGCCTCGACACTGTCCACTGAGATGGAGGTGCCCCCCAGGCGCGCCATCGCCGAGGCAAAGGACATCCGCGTCCGGGTGCTGGGTTCAAAGAAGAGGAGAGCCAGGATCTTCCCCTCCAGCATGCGGGGATCAAACCCGCCCCGTTCCACGAGTTCTGCCCTGTCCAGAAAGCTGTCCAGATCCTGCCGGGTAAAGTCCCGGATGGAGATGATGTGCTGCACCCTCACCCACCCCTGCGGGGGAGGCGGGGGTGACGTTCCGGCCCGTGACCCGCCACACGCCTCATCCAGTTTCCTGCCCGCTGTTCCATCTACACATCTGCCCCCGTTCCTGATAGAGATATGCCTTTGCACGGGAGCTCCGGATTTGTCCCTTCCCACCATCACGATGTGAGAACGGGGGCTTCCCTTGAAATACCGGGAAGGGCCATCTCTCCCTGATCGCTATGGGCATCCTGCAGGAGAACGTGAAGCTGAAGGGGAAGGTGGCAGAAGGGTTCGTGGTACCCCTGGGACCGGTGAACCTGGTGGCGGTGATCACGGACCAGGGTATGGTGGGGTGCGGGGCATTTGATGTGGCAGCCCTCGAGAAGTTCGGCTACCCCGCGGCGAAGGTGAGGCCGTCGGTAGGGGACAAGGTCTCCACCATCGCCGACCTGCTGGCAGGGATCGTGAAAGAGGCCAACGGCCCTGCCCGTGCGCTGGGGGTGGCAGTGACGATGACAGGAAAGGAGGCGCTGGAACGCCTGTGAAGGATGTGGCAGAAATCTCTCAGGTCCCCATGTTTGCTTGCGACACCTGTCCCAGGTGGATGACTCCATTACGGAACATTTTACTGGTACGCTTCTGGGGGGCTCCGCCCCCCGCGGTTGATCCAGAGTACTGATGATTCGGGTGCAACCGACGCGATGGTCCATCCTCCTCAGGGGAGGGGCCGGGAGGGGGCAGCGCCCCCTCCCGCTGAGATCCGATCATCCGGCAGTGAGAAATCCAGGGCCCCAACCGGAATACTGGTTATTTCCGGGCGAACGTCAGGTACCCCGAGTGGCAGACCCGGGTGGAGGGCCGGGTTCCCCGCGGGGAGCGGGTCAGTTCCCGCTCGATGCACTCCAGCACCCGGACCTGGGAAAAAAGGGAAAAGGCGGCATCGTGGATGGCGAAGACCTGCTCGAGGAAGGGAGTGTA
>JAJRDF010000168.1 GCA_028678555.1 Methanomicrobiales archaeon | reverse complement strand
GCATCGGCCTGTCCCTGTATCTCGGGTCGTTCATGGACGGATCCTTCATCACCTTCGCATTTACCGTATCCCGGTGTGCCCGTGACTTGAAGACAATGAAGGAGAAGACCACCGTTTCGTCGGGTTTAGCCCCGACCATCTTCGGGAACCTGATCCCGGCCATTTCCGGATCCAGGTCGTCACCGACACTCTCGATGAATTCGAGGGCGCCATGCTTCTTCCAGACCTTCCCTGCCATCCGAGACATCCGGCGGTACGCCTGAAGGTTCTCCTTTTGCACCGCCAGGACAAATCCATCCACGTACTTCATTTCGATCCATCTCCCTGGCTTCGTGAGCCTGGCCGGAAGGTCGCCGGGTTTCTATAAGTAACTTCACATGTGGGGCAAAATTTGAAAAAACGAGGGATTCCAGGTGTTAGGATCGCACGATCATAGCAGGCATCGGATAGATCTCGGAACGAAAACCGGCACCGGACGTGACGGCCGGATCGTGTGCGGCGATAATTCGGGCAGCCGCCTCGTCTTCCACCCCAAGGACGGCAATACCGTAGAGTCCCCGACGGATCCTTGACCTGGCCGGAGACAACCACCTTGCGTTCCTTCAAGAGGCCGGCCCAGTAGGCGAAATGCTCCTTCATGATCCACTTTTCCGACTCTGTGATATCCCCGGGAACGTCGGCCCGGGGGGAAGGAGGTTGGAGAAGAAATGAGCCATGATGTCGTCTCCTGGTCGTCATCCATTTGATGCTTTCAGTATCCATCTGTTCCGTTCCCGTCCCGCTCCCTGTCAACCTTCATGAAATCCGGCCCGGTGTTACCTTGGGAGGGTCAGTTCAGGCGATAACGCCCTCATCAGGTCCCCGGGAGGGCTCATTCAGCGGTTATTTTCCTCTAAAAGTCTCTTCAGGCCCTCGAGCATCATCCTCCAGTTCTTCTCGGAGTGTTCCCGGGCCTCCTCGCTCTCGTTGTTGTCCTGGGAGAGCGAGACGGTGGTTTCTGTCCCGTGGCCTGAAAGTTCAACGGTAACCGTATGGTAATTCTCCGGCACGTCGGGTTTACCAGAGAGGGGGCTGAAATGGCTGTACTCCAGGAGGTGGGCCTTCTCGATCCTGAGAATGGTGCCACGGTCCTCGTAAGCCCTTCCCTGCCACTCCCCGTTCCAGGTGATCGGGCTCCCCACCTTCCAATCTGAGACGGCATCCGTGCCGAACATGTACTGTTTGATCAGCGCGGGGCTGACGAGGGCATCCCACACCCTCGATACGGGAGCACGGATGGTGACGGACGCCCTGGCGATGAGTCCTCTTGCCATAGGAGAACGACCCGGGGGATTGGAGAAAAGTGGACTCGACGGGATTCGAACCCGTGGCCTTTACGTTGCGAACGTAACGATCTACCCCTGATCTACGAGCCCGCGTCCAGGGTATGGCATATAGGTTTTCCGTCAGGGGAATATAGTCCTTGCTGTGATCCGGGAGGGGTTGGGGCATCCGGAAAAGGGGAGGTTTATGGCTTCTTCTGCTTCTGCGTGTAGATGGTGACCAGGGCCCCGATGGCGGCCGTGATGGCGCCGCCGATCACCACCGGGCTTGCCAGGGGGTTGTCTGTCCCGGTGGCCGCGGGTGGCGTCGCCGCGGGTACCGGTGTACCCTCGCTGATGGTGCGGCCCTCCTCTTTCGGGAGTGATCCAAAGGCAGTGACCCTCTCCCCGGCCACCGCGGTCACGCTGCCATCAAAGTCATACCGGCCCTCCATCGTCATCTTCAGGGAATGGTAACCGGCGGTGATCCCGGAGAGCTCGACCGGGGTCTCACCGCGGTGGAGACCGTCCAGGAAGACGGTTGCGCCCATGGGATTTGAGTTGATGATCACGGTTCCCGTCGTGACCGGGGGAACGGTGGCTGAGGTCGTGGGGACCACCGTCGTCGCTTCCGCCGTAGGGGTGGTCGTGGGGGCGGTCGTTCGTGGCCGGCCCTCGAGGAGGGACGTGACGAGCCGGAACATGATGGTGTCCGCGTCGCTGCTCCCCAGGTAGAGTGAGGGATCCTCCAGTGTCCAGCCGATCACGTACCCGCTCCCGTACTGCCGGTAGGCCAGGGCAGGCTCCCCGGTGGAGTATCTCAGCACGGTGGAGGAGCCGGGTTTCCCCGAGGCCAGGAGCCGTTCATCAACGGGTGCCGAGGCATTGAACCGGCCGTCGAGACCGGCAAGAATCACCCGTGAGACCGGATCCGCGGGATCCGCCACCTCCAGGGCATCGGAGCCCGATACGGCACCGCTACCGGTGAAAGGGAGGCTGTCACCGAATTTCGCCGTGGCAGGGTAGCTGACCACGACGATCCTCCCGTCCCAGGCCGCCTGCTCGATCGCGGTGGCGGTGGCCGCAGAGAACGAGTCATCGCTCCCGATGAAGATCACATCGATGGAGGGTTCCACCATGCTCGCGACGTTGGCGTCCAGCGCATGACCGTTCTGAGCCGGGATGGTATAGGCGACAGTGAACCGGTCCGCGTGCTGCGAGGGGATGAATCCCCCGGTACTGCCGTAGACAGCGATGGCCTCCGCTGCCGCGGGGCCTGCGCAGGCAAGTGTCACCACAAGAACCAGAGCACAGAGAGTGATGTGTTTCCGGACCATCCTGGATTCTTCTCCCAGCCCGGCGGAGGGCCGGGCGGATTCGGTACGGGTCCGTGGGGACCCCGATGCAGTGTACTACATTTCTGCCGAGGGGATATAGGTGTTATCCCCGGGGGTCGGGACTGGTGGGAAAAAAACCACGGATATTCAGGCACCGGGGAGGGGCTGTCGGAAAAAGGATGCCCGGGGCGATCCCCGGAAAAAGAGATCAGAGGATGATCTCGATATCCAGCTTCTCGGCCAGTTCCTTGTACCGGTTCCGGATGGTGACCTCGGTGACCCCCGCCACCTCGGCCACTTCCCGCTGGGTGCGCCGCTCCCCGCCCAGGATGGAGGAGATGTAGATGGCTGCGGCGGCGACACCGGTGGGGCCGCGGCCACTGGTCAGCTCCCGCTCCCCTGCCTGCCGCAGGATCTCCACGGCCCGGGACTGGACCTCTCCCTTCAGGTTGAGGCCCGAGCAGAACCGGGGCACGTAG
>JAJRDF010000058.1 GCA_028678555.1 Methanomicrobiales archaeon | reverse complement strand
CATGGCTGACCATGGGATCCACGGGATTATGAACCTGTGGGAAGGCCCGAAGGATGACTCCCCGGGGAACGGGCAGGGCGGGACAACGGGCTGCCCTCACTGCCTGAGGGTGACGTAATCTGTCATGGTCTGCCCGCTGGAGACCGACAGGACCGAGATAGAGTCATCCCATCCCACCAGGCTGTACCGGACATGGTAGGTTCCGGGGGTCAGGTTCCGGATGACAAGCGGGGTTGTCCCCATCCGGATCCCGTTCATGGTGACCGTGGCCCCTGTCGGAAACGACGTGAGGGAGAGGGCCCCCGGAGCAGGAGTCTCCGTGACAAAGGGGAAGGGCGGGGTCGTGGGCACCGTGGTGACCGGGGGGGTGGCCGTGGGTGTGGGTGTCGGGGGAGGCGGGTAGCGGGCCGTGACCGAGGTCAGGTTCCCTGCCTCCACCACGACAGGCACCTCCCGGTCCCCGTATCCCTCCATCCGGAGCCGGATGAGATAGGTACCCGGGGTCAGGTTCGCGATCTCCAGCGGGGTGGTGCCCTGGTACTGCTCATCCAGGTAGACCGCAGCCCCCGCGGGCTGGGAGGTCACCGCCACCGAGCCCGGCAGCGGGGCGGAGGTGCACCCTGCGGCCAGGGCACCCCAGGCGAGGAGCAGGATCGCAGCGGCTAGCATGAGGGGGCGCGGCCTGCAGGCACCGCCGGTCACCTGGGATGCGCGGGACGCAATCCCCTTCTCTGCCATGATGAGGAAATATTTCGCAGTTTACCCAATCTATTTATCGCTTCCTGCCCGATCTCCCGCTATGTCACTCAGACAGATGGCCCTTGCAGTCATGCTGATCCTCTGCATTGCGGCCGCAGCCGGGTGCCTCTCCCCTGCCCTCCAGTCCTCGGGGGAGGGAAAGGCGGATTCCTATTCCGGCGTCCCGGCACCCATCGCCACTCCCGTACCCACCTACTCCGGGGAGAACAGGGGAACCGGCGCCTCCGCGTCCCAGGCCACGGATACCAAGATCATCCGGACCGGATCCCTCAGCCTGGAGGTGCCAGACGTACCCTCCGTCATCACCACGATTGCGGGTATCGCCACGGCCAACGGCGGGTACCTCTCGTCATCGAACATCTACACGGGGCAGGGTGATCGCGAGTTCGGCACCCTGACCATACGGGTCCCTGCCAAGAACTTCGATGCCACCCTCTCGGCTGTTGAGGGGACGGGGGAGGTCCTCTCCGAGAACGTGCAGGCAACGGATGTCACCGAGGAGTACGTGGACCTCACCGCCCGGAAGAACTCCCTCACCGACCAGAGGGATCAGTACCGGAGGCTCCTCCAGAAGGCCGAGACGGTGGAGGAGATCCTGAAGGTGCAGGTGGAGATTGACCGGGTGCAGATGGAGCTGGACCGGCTCCAGGGCCGGCTCAATTACCTGGATTCCCGGATCGATCTCGCCACCCTGACGGTGAATCTGCAGGAGCCGGAGCCCGTCGGAGGGGAGACCGGGTTTTCCTTTGTGTCGGCCGTCAACCAGGGGATCGCGGGGTTGTTCGGGATGCTGTCTGCCCTCGTAATCCTGGCCCTCACCATCCTCCCCCTGGTGATCCTGGCGGTCATCGTGTACCTGGTGTACCGGTGGTACCGGAAGCGGAAGGGCGGAGCGGTGAGCGCACCGGCAGCGCCACCGCAACCCGTGTGAAACCTGCTCTCCGGACACAGGATACAACCCATTGAGCCCTGGAAATGGTGACGGGAGGGGGCTGAAGCCTCCTCCCGACCCTCTGCCGTCGTGGATAGCCGGCTCTTCTCATCAGGAGATGCGAAAACCAGGGGAGTCCTGTTCGGTACCAGGAGAAAAATTGCTGGGGAGGTGGTATCGCGTGGGAACGCCGGATCCTGCCCGCTTCACATGACCCCTTTCTGCATGACCCTGCCCGGTGCCTCGCCCCATACGGATTTGATCCGCTTCACCGCTTCCCTGAGCTGCGGCATCGCGGTGGCGTAGGAGAGCCGGACCCAGCCGGGGGCATTGAAGGCAGCGCCGGGGGTCACGGCCACGTGGGCCTTCGCGAGCCAGTGATCTGCCACCTCCGTGTCCTCGCCCCGGGCATCGATGAAGGCATAGAAGGCACCGTCTGCCGGTGCCACCGTGGCCTTCATCTCACGGAACACCTCCAGCAGGTAATTCCGGCGGGCCTCGAACTCCCTGCGCATCTCTTCCACGCAGGTCTGGTCCCCGGTGAGCGCAGCGACGCCGCCCCACATGACAAAGGTGGTGGGGTGGGAGACCCCGTGCTGCTGGACTTTCGTCATCTGCCGGATGACGGCGGGGGGAGCCACGGCATATCCCAGCCGCCAGCCGGTCATGGCATAGGCCTTGGAAAAGCCGTTCACGGTGATGGTCCGCTCGGCCATATCCTTCACCGCGGCGAGGGAGATGTGTTCCTTCCCGTACACCAGCTTCTCGTAGATCTCGTCGGACAGGGCCAGGAGCTCGTAGTCGGCACAGAGGTCGGCCACCAGCTGCAGGGATTTCCTGTCCAGCACGGCACCGGTGGGGTTGGAAGGGGAATTCACCACGATCATCCGGGTCTTCCCCGTGATCCGCTCGCCGACGGAGTCATCCAGCTGGAAGGTCTTCGGGTTCAGCGGGTGGTGGATGGCCCGCCCGCCGGCCAGCTGGACGCAGGGCTCGTAGGAGACCCAGGAGGGATCCAGGACAATCACCTGGTCGCCCGGGTTCAGCACCGCCTGCATCGCCATGGCGATGGCGTGCTTGGCCCCGGCGGTGGCGATCACCTGCTCGGGTGAGCAGGGGAACCGGTTCTCGGTCAGGATCTTCCCTGCCACGGCCTGCAGGAGCTCCGGGATCCCCCGGCTGGGGGCATAATGGGTCTCCCCCCGCATCAGGGCATCGATGCAGGCCACCTTGATGTGGTTCGGGGTATCGAAGTCCGGTTCGCCGATGGAGAGGGAGATGACGTCGATCCCCTGCCGTTTCATCTCCCGGGCCCTGTCCGCCACGTCCAGCGTGGCCGAGGAGACGATCCCGGAGACCTTCTCCGAGAGGGCCCTCATCGCAACCGCTGGACCAGCTTGACCGCCGACTCCACCGCCCGCTTCGCGTAGTCGATCCGTTCCTGGGCTTCCAGGCGGGTCATGCCCGGCCCGCTGATGCCCAGCACCACGGGTTTCCCGAACTCCAGGCCCAGGTCCATGATTTTCCGGGCCGCGTGCTGGATCACGATCTCGTCATGTCCCGTGGCCCCCTCGATGACCGCCCCCAGGGTCACCACGGCATCCACCTTCTTCCCTGAGAGCATCTTCTTCACTGCCATCGGGACGTCAAAGGTGCCGGGCACGTAGAGGGTCTCCGTCACCTCGGCGCCCAGGAACTTTGCATGCTCCCTTCCCTCAATCTCCATCAGGTACGTGATATCGCGGTTGAACTCTGCCACCACAAATCCCAGTTTTATGGCCATGTCCGTCCTCCTCCGGGTATTTCTCCCTTGCCCCATATAAACCCGCCCGGCGCGATGCACGCGATTTTCATAGATCGCGCCCCACAGGTGTCCGGGTTTCGTGGTGTGCTACTGGGACGCTCCAGGGGGGGCCTTTCGGCCCCCCCCCCGCCGCGTGGGCGCCCCCCGGCAGTTTCCAGTCACGTGGGGATCCTCATGCCAGGAAACAACCGCCCGACCGTTTATCCTCATCGGGGGTGGGTGGTGGGAGGGGGCTTGCCCCCTCCCGCAGCAGGTCAACAGTGGACCGTTGGGAAGAATACTGACAGATAACCGAGGGCTCGTTCCCCTCAGCGGGAGGGGGAGACCCCCCCCTCCCGGCCCCTCCCCCGTGAGGATAGCCGATCCAACCAGTTACAGGAGTGAGCCGCTTATTCCCGTGCCGGCCCGGCGTCCGGGAACCCCTGCCGCTGGCCGGTGCCGGCCAGATTCTCCAGCTCCTTCGGGCGGGTCAGGAGGAGGACCGCGTTCACCGCGTGCTCCCGGGTCCGCCGCTCCGCGAGCCAGGCCAGCTCCTTCCCGTCCTTTGCCTCGTCCTCGTGGACGAAGACCTCGATGATATGGGTGTTCGTCAGGATCTGCACCTGGATCAGGCCCTGCGAGGCCTCGTGGGCACACCACTTATCCTTCTCCTCCCCGCCGGGCATGCCGAGCGCCATCACAAGGCTGCAGTGCCGTTCCTCGATCAGCTTCTTGCAGGCCACCGGGAGATCCTTGATCCCGGGCACGGTGTACCGCTCGGTGGCTATCGACGCATGCTTCTTAATCTCGTCGATGGCGATCTTCCCCATGTTCACCCGCGCGAAGGTGGTGTCCGCGATCCCTATCTTCATGCCAGCTTCCCGGCAGCGGCGGCAACACCGCTCGCCTTCACCGTCCACCCGGCCTTCCCGAGACCGTATTCCGTGGCGGCCAGCGCCGCCAGGATCTCCGGTGCCCCCACGGCTCCCATGTGGCCGATCCGGAAGATCTTCCCCTTGAGGTGGTCCTGGCCGCCCGCGATCTCGATCCCCAGACCCTTCACCGCAGTCCGCAGCTCCTTCTCGGCAACACCCGCAGGGACACTCACCGCGGTGGCGGTATTGGAGTACGCATGGAGGGCGTCCGTCTTCGGGAACATGGGGAGCCCCCAGGCCCCCACCGCCGCCCGGACCGCGTCCGCCATCTTCCGGTGCCGGGCGATCCGCGCCTCCACGCCCTCTGCCTCGGCGATGAGCAGCGCCTCACGGAGCGCGAGGAAGAGCGCCACCGCCGGGGTATAGGGGGTCTCCATCGGCGTGGAGCTGGCGCTCTTCCGGTAGGCGGCCAGGTCCAGGTAGTAGGGCCGCCGCTCGGAGAGCATGTCCCAGGCCTTCTTCGAGACGGAGATGGCCGAGAGCCCTGCCGGGGCGGCAAAGCACTTCTGGGACCCCATGAAGGCCACGTCCACTCCCCAGTTGTCCACCTTCACCTCGTCCCCCCCGATGGAGGTGATGCCGTCCATGATCACAAGCGCCCCGGCCTTCTTCGCCATCTTCGCGATCTCGGCCGCGGGGTTCCTGATGCCCGTCGAGGTCTCGTTGTGGACGAAGGTAACCAGCTCCGCGCCGCCTGCGAGTGCCTTCTCCAGCCCGGCCAGGTCGAGAGGTGTGCCCCACTCGCTGTTCAGCACCTGCACCGTGCCGTAGCGCTGCCCGATCTTTCCCAATCGCTCCCCGAACTTGCCGTTCACCAGGGACACGATCTTCCGGCCTGCCCCGAAGTTCCCGATGGCCGCTTCCATGGCGGCGGTGCCGGATCCGGAGAGGACGAAGAGGTCATTCGTGGTCCCGAAGTACAAGCGGAGCACGCGGACAATGTCAGCATACACCGCCCCGAACTCGGCGCCCCGGTGGTTGATGGCCTGGCGGAGCATCGCGTAACGCACCCGCTCCGGCATCGGCACCGGCCCGGGAATCATCAGGAGATTTTCCTTTTCCATGGGGAATCAGTGGAAGCTTATGGGCGGTGGGGGGAGAAAAGGGTTACAGGTGGACATTTCTTATCCGCAGGCAATTGTCTGCCCGCAGGAAAACAGGGAAGCGGGAAATCCCTTCCCTGAAGGAACTCGGGATGGACAGCCGGAACTCTGCCATAGCTGTGACTATTTCCAGATCCATCCGATGATGCCCTGGTTGTTCAGCTCCTGGCTCGCAACCTCGCGTAACCTTTCCTGCTCCTGCTCCATCTCCTGTATCCGTTCCTGCAGCACCTCCTTAACCTGTTCACTGCAGGTGGTACAGGAATCGACGAAACTGCGAAGCTCGGCGATCCTTTCCCGGGTCAGGTTCATCTCCTGTTCCAGCTGGCGGGCTGCCTGATCGTCACCACCCATCAAGACCTTCACGACCGGATTCCTGGACCGGATCCTGCTCTCCGCCTGAGTGGTGATCTTGATCGAATCCTCGATCTCTGCTTCCAGCTCGGTGAGGTCTCGCCCACGCGTGTCATTCAGTTCGCGAACCCGGCGGAACGTATCGATCCCGACAAGGAATGTACTCTGGCTGTCGTGCACCACGGGGTCGCGGATCCCCTCGCGCTCCAGCTGGTTTGCAGACTCGGTTACGCTTTCACGGATACGCACCCTGAGTTCAGTTGCATTGGTATGCTCCCGCTCAATCTCCACCCCGTGCTCTGTTTCAACCTCTACCCCGTGTTCGGTCTCGGTTTCATGCGGGGTTCCAGCGACGGTCACAGTCGCGTGGGTCTCCACTTCGGTTTCCGGGACGGTCACAGTTTCGAGGGTCTCGGATTCCCTGCCCTTCGAATCATCAGAACCGCTGTCCTTTCCCGCATCGTCGCTCCCCGAATCCTCGCGTGCCATCACTGCGATCGGCGCAGCGAGGAGGAGGAGAACCAGCAGCAGCACTACTAGCTTTCTCATACAGCACCACTGCTCTTCATGGCACCTGGATATTTATTCCTGTTGATATCTGGCAGAAATTAGGACGATGAAAGTCCGTCCCGTTCATGTCCTGTCGCGGGGTGCGAGTCCGCGGCGATGGAATCGGAGACGGCCGGGAGATCACCCGTGTTCCCGGCACCACACGAATGCCTTTTTAAATCCCTGATCGATACTACCTCAGGGACGACCCCATGCCCGCACCCATCGCCATCATCTCCGGTTCCACCTCCGACGCCCACATCGTCGAGAAGGTGACGAAGGTCCTGGACGAGCACCAGATTACCTACGAGCAGCACATCATCTCGGCCCACCGGGATCCCGAGAAGCTGGATGCGTTCCTGAAGAAGAGTAAGGCGAAGATCTTCATCGCCGTTGCCGGGATGTCCGCCGCCCTCCCCGGTGTCATCGCTTCCAAGACCGACAAGCCCGTCATCGGTGTTCCCGTGAGCGGGAAGCTGGGGGGCTTTGACTCGCTTCTCTCCATTGCCCAGATGCCGAAGGGGGTACCGGTGGCCTGTGTTGCGCTGGACGGCGGGGAGAATGCCGCCCTGCTTGCGATCCGGATCCTGAAGCTGATGAAGTGACCTTATCTCCTTCTCTATCCTTTTCGCAAGTTCGGGATGTGATTCCTGACCTTACGGATTATACCGGACAACCGATGGATCATCCCATGAACCGGGGGGTGGGCGCAGGAGGGGGCAATGCCCCCTCCCGATTGCTCATCGTACATCTGAAATTTCCTGTTACACTATCGAGCAATCGGTGTAACCTCTTCCTCCATCCTTACCTTAATCCGAATCGGTGCGGGAGGGGAAGACCCCCTCCCGGTCCCTCCCCCGAGAGGATAGTCACTTCAACCGGTAATGGGAGAGGAGTGGACGACCGATACCACACAACCGAAGCCGGTGAGCGTTGGTTCGCAACGGTTCACGGGTTACCCGGCTGTTCGAATAATTCCCTGATCATCTTCACGGCGCAGAGCTCGCCGCACATGGAGCAGGTGTCCAGGTCCCCGTCGCGGGCATGGATCTTCCGGGCGGGATCCGCATAGAGAGCACACGCGAACTGCTTTTCCCAGTCAAGCGCCCGCCGGGCCTCGGCCATGGCCCGTTCCTGCGGTTCCCAGAGGCCCTCCGGGCGACGCATCGTGTCACCGACGTGGGCTGCGATCTTCGTCACCCGTGTCCCCTCCACGATGTCCTCCATCCGGGGGAGGGCGAGGTGCTCGGATGGGGAGACCATGCAGAGGAAGTCGGCGCCGTGCATGCAGGCCACGGCCCCGCCTATGGCGGCCACCACGTGGTCGTACCCCGGCGCCAGGTCGGTGACCAGCGGCCCCAGCAGGTAGAGGGGGGCATGGTCCGTCACCTCCTTGACCGTCCGGATGTTGTGCCCGATCTGGCCCATGGGAATGTGCCCGGGCCCCTCGATCATCCGCTGGACGCCGGCGGCCAGGGCCCGCTTGGAGAGAAGGCCCAGGGCCAGGTACTCGGTGGTCTTTGCCAGGCGCTCGCTATCTACCAAAGCCCCCGGGCGCATCCCGTCACCCAGGGAGATGACGACTCCTTCTTCCGCCAGGATCTCCAGCAGGTAATCGAACTCGGCGTAGAGGGGGTTCTCTTCCCCCCGCTGCATCATCATGGCCAGGTGGAAGGCCCCGCCCCGGGAGACGACCCCCATGATCCGGGGATCCGCTTTCAGTGCCTCGAGGGCGTCCCGGTTCACCCCGCAGTGGAGCGTGAGGAAGTCCACCCCGTCCCGGCAGTGCTCCCGGATCACCCGGAAGAGGCAGTCCGCGTCCACGTCCGCGGCGGAACCCGCCCTCCGGACGGCCTCGTACACCGGGACGGTACCAACCGGCACTGGGAGGGAGAGGATCCGCTTCCGGAGCTTCCGGAGGTCGCCCGCGGTGGAGA
>JAJRDF010000167.1 GCA_028678555.1 Methanomicrobiales archaeon | reverse complement strand
CTGGGAGGACCGGATCGTCTGGCAGGACAACCGGCACGGCAACTGGGACATCTACCTCCTGGAGATGTCCTCGGGCACCGAGACCCGGATCAACAAGGATACCGCGGACCAGAAGTACCCGGCCATCTGGGGCAACCAGATCGTCGCTACCGATTACCGGCAGGGCAGCCCCGACATCTTTGTCTACAATACCATCAGGGAATCGGGGAGGCCGATTGTCACCGCGTCCCAGAACACCAAGTACCCCCGGATCTGGGGGAGCCTGGCGGTGTGGGAAGTCACCCACGGCGCGGATGATGACATCGTCCTCTACAACCTGACCTCCGGGATCGAGACCACGGTGGCAAAGGGATCCCAGGCGCAGAAGTCCCCGGCCATCGCCGGGGACCTGGTGGTATGGGAGGACAGCCCCCGGGGGAAGTCGGCCATCACCGCGTACCGGCTCAGCACGGGAGCTGTCTGGGCGGTCTCACCGGGCCCGGTGAGCCAGTACAACCCGTCGGTGTACGGTGACCTGGTGGTATGGCAGGACCGGCGCAACGGGAACGATGATATCTTCCTGGCCAATGTGGTGACGAATGAAACCCTGCAGGTGACCACAGATCCGAAGGATCAGCGCAATCCCTGGATCTGGGGAGACCGGATCGTCTGGGAGGACTGGCGGAACGGGGATACGGACGTGTACCTGTACACCATCTCCACGGGGAAGGAGGAGCGCCTCACCACCGATGCGGCCAGTCCGAAGGGCCCCCGCATCTGGGGCGACCGGGTTGTCTGGGAGGACTCGCGGAACGGGAATGCAGACGTGTACCTGTACCCCCTGGAAGCCTCGTCCACCCCCGGAACCACCGCCACCGGCACCGGGGGGGCATCCATACCCCTGGAACCGGCGCTGCTCCTGCCTGCCCTCGCCGGGGCCTGTGCCCTTGCCTTCCGGCGAAGGGGCCGGTGAACCGATCCTTTTTCCGGTGTCCCTCCCCTGACCCACACCCCCATATACTCCCTGCGCCTACACTGTAGCAAAGCATGCCGTCCAGAAAGAATGTCACCATCGGGATCACCATCAACCTGGACAACTACGAGAACCTCCGCCTCGAGGTCTCAGGCGAAGCGGATGATGCCGGCGGGATGGAGGAGCTGATCGCGTTTCTGGATACCCTCCTCCTCCGGCTGGGTCACGGCGATGTGGCCACTGCGGAGCGGGTGGAGTCCTACCGCCGGCGTGTCCTCCAGCGGTCCACGCTCCCCCCGGGGGCTGTGGCAGCCGCGAGGGCGAAAGCCTCCCTGCAGGGCGTGCCCCGGCAGCCACCATCCGCGCCTGCCGCACCACCGGCTCCCGCTCGGGCAGCGGCGGCGCAGCCGGCTGCCCAGCGCCCGGCGGAACCCTCTCCAGCACCCGTGCGGGAACGCCCCTCCAAGACCGCGGTGCTGGGTGTGGACCTCCCTCCGTCACCGCTGGATGAGATCGTGGCTGCCTCCGACGCTGCGGCCTCGCGCCGCCAGGGAGAGGCAGCTCCCCGTGCCATGACCATGGAGGACGTGGTACTGCTGGAGGAGGAGGCGGAGCGGGAGGCCGCCGGGCAGGGCTCCCCTGCCACGGGTGCGAAGAAGGCACCGGGGGCCGGAGCCGCATCCCGCGGACGGGAGGCGCCGGCCGCAGGGAAGAAATCCCCGGTCCCGGCTGCCGCACCTGCTGCGGTGCCTCCCCCGGAGGCGGTCCCCACCAGGGAACCCGAACCGGCCGGCGATGTTCTCTGCCAGGAGTGCGGCGAACCGGTGGGGAAGAGCCAGCAGAAACTCTCCCAGCTCTTCATGGGGAAGGTCCTCTGCCGGAAGTGCATGAACCCATAACCGCGGCGCATGGGATGGACTTATAACCCCTGCCGGGCACAGAGAGGTACGGTATGAAGAAGAGCCTGCTCCAGTGGGACGAGACCCTCTTCCGGGACCCCGAGGTCTTTGAGCTGGACTTCGTTCCCGAGCAGTTCCACCACCGGGAGAACCAGATGCGGGAGCTGGCCTTCCAGATCCAGCCCGGCCTCCGGGGCGGCCGGCCGCTGAACACCGTCTGCCGGGGTCTCCCGGGCACCGGGAAGACCACATCGGTCCGGAAGCTCTTCGCCGAGATCGAAGACACGACGAAGAAGCTGGTCCCCGTCTACGTGAACTGCCAGATCGACAACACGAAGTTTGCCATCTTCTCCCAGATCTACCGGAAGCTGGCCGGCCACCTGCCACCCGCCTCCGGCACCTCCTTCAAGCAGGTCTTTGATGCCATCGCCCGGATCCTGCAGCGGGAGGAGACGGTCCTCCTTGTCACGCTGGACGATGTGAACTACCTCCTGTACGAGAACGAGATCAACAAGGTCCTGTACACGCTCCTGCGGGCCCACGAAGCCTACCCCGGCACCCGGATCGGGGTCATCCTGATCATCTCCGACATGAGCGTGGACCTGACCCAGGCGGTGGACGCCCGGGTGGCCTCCGTCTTCCGGCCCACCGACATCTATTTCCCGCCCTACAGCCGGGAGGAGGTCTCCGAGATCCTGAAGGAACGGGTCCAGCAGGGGCTGTACCCGAACGTCCTCTCCGAGGAAATGCTCACCCTCGTCATCGACCAAACGATGCAGAGCGGGGACCTGCGGGTGGGAATCGACCTCCTGAAGCGGGCCACCCTCACCGCCGAGAAAGCTGCCCGCAAGTCGGTGGAGAAGGACGACATCTGCAAGGCCTACGAGGTCTCCAAGTATCTCCACCTCTCCTTCACGGTGAAGACCCTGAAGCCCGAGGAACGGGAGGTGCTCCGCCGCATCGCCGAGCGGGCGAAAGGTGAACAGGAGATGAACGCGGGCGAGGTGTACCGGTCCTTCGGGAAGGATCTCGCCATGGGCTATACCCGGTTCTACGAGGTGGTGAAGAAGTTCGATGCCATGCGCCTCGTGGACCTGGAGTACCGGGACGGCAAGGGCCGGACCCGGGTCATCAGCCTCCGGTACGAGCCGGACCGGGTGCTGGGGTACCTGAAGTAATCTTCCAGGGTAGTTAGTAAATCATCTCCAGTGGTTTCTTGGGCCGAGTTGGAATTTCCGCTCCAGTACTGTCATCTAATCCGGGAGCACCAACATCCCGTAACAGTC
>JAJRDF010000057.1 GCA_028678555.1 Methanomicrobiales archaeon | reverse complement strand
GGGACAGGATATCCCATGGCCTGCAGCGCCGCGGCCTTGGCGGTGGTGACCGTGAGGATCACCTCCAGGAGGGCCCCCTCCGAAAGGCCCTCGGAAGAGCAGGCGATGATGTTCACGGTGCCGGGAGGTTCCGTCTCACCCTCCCGGATCCCTGCCGTCACAAAGACGGTGATGAAATCGTACTGCAGGATGCAGAGGTGGCGCATGGGAACCGCGGTGAGGAGCCCGAAGTACCCGCCAAAGAACCCCTGCCGTGCGGTGAGGGCGTCCATGGCCGGGGCCGGGTCATCGTGGGGAAAGTCCTCTGGAATCGCATGATTGAAGATCGTGGCCACCTTCCGGAGGCCGCCGTTCACACCGGTGCTGGCGGCCCGGAAATCACCCCGGAGGAAGAGGGTGCCTCCCCTGAGAAAATACCTCATACGCCTTTCAGGGAAACGGGTCCCTCTCCTCCCCGGTTCGTGGCAACGGGCTGTGCCCTGAGCGGCCCACACCCCGGAAATGTCTCCGGATTCATCCCCATTGGATCCCTCCAGATCTCTGTCCACGGGAAAAAGAAAGTTCCGCCCGGCCGCGGGGGTGGGGACCGCGTGGCATCCGCCCGGCCCTGCGCGGGAGGGGGTATCGGGATTGCCAGCTGCCGGGAAAATCCTTATCCTGCCCCGGAATTCCCTGGCCGGGAAAAAACCTTCATAAGGGCTTATCTTTCCTTTTCGAACTTTCCTGCACGGTGTTTTGGCCTGATGCAGGATCCTGAACCGGGTGGAACGTGCCAGACTTTCACCAGCCTTAATCCCCGCCCGGGAAGAGCCGTGATCAGGGAATCCTGCCAATATATTCGGAAACGGGATTCACCACGGAGAGAACTGGGATGATACAGATCACACGCATGGGGGCGCTCCTCCTCCTCGCTATGGTGCTGGGGCTCGGGGCAGTCCCGGCCGTCCAGGCACAGGGAACCGCAGATCTCGCACTTGAAAAGACACTCCAGGCAGATGGGCCGATCTTTGCCGGGGACCCGGTTGTCTGGATCCTCACCCTCGCGAATCTTGGCCCCGAAGATGCCACCAATGTCGCGGTGACCGAAGACCTGTCAGGCCTGGGGGAGTATACCCTGGGTGACCCTGATGCCAGCGATGGAACTACCTACACAGACCCTGTCTGGTCGGTACCAGTGCTGGCCAGCGGATCCTCTGTCACCCTCACCCTGACGACCACGCTCGCTTCGGATGGGGAGAAGACAAACGGTGCTGCCATCACCGCAGCGGATCAGGAGGATCCCAACGGGGAAAACAACGAAGCGTCCGTTTCAACCGGGGTCAGCCCGTCCATCACGGCGGAGATCGAGGTGAAGCCCGAGACCCTGAACCTGGGGAGCCGGGGAGTCTTCACGGTGTTCATCAGGTTCGGCGAGGACTACCCGCTGGGAGAGATTGAGCTGGAAAAGGAATCCCTCCTGTGCAACGGGGCTACGCCGAAGAAGATCCACGTGAACCAGAAGGACGGCGGCACGCTCATGGCCAAGTTCCGGCGGCAGGACCTGAAGGTCGTGGAACCGGACACGGAACCCGGTGAGGACGCCGCCACCGATGAGGAGGCCACCGATGGGGAGGGGACCCTGACCATCACCTGCGAGGGGACGATCCTCTCCGGTGAGGAGACCGTGAAGTTCACCGGGAGCGATATCGTCCGGGTGACCGGTGAGAAGAAGAAGGGACTGGATGCCTTCCTTGCCGGTTTCCTGGACACGGTCCTCCCTGTCGATGATGAGACAGAGGACGCGACAGATGAGGACGCCACCACCTCAACCGCCACGCCGACTCCCGGCCAGAAGCCGGCCCTGAACCGCGGCCAGCTGAAGAAGGGGGCAGGGGACGGGACGTGTACCGGGGACTGCAGTGTGGCAGAGACACCGGGCTCTCAGGGAAACGGGAAAAAATCCGGGACCGCTGATGATGATTCCGTGACCGGTTCCCAGGGGAACGGGAAAAAGGCCGGGACGTCCGATGACAGCACCGTGACCGGTTCCCAGGAAAAGGGAAACCAGGGGAACGGGAACGGTCAGGGAAACGGCAACAGGCCTGAGAAGGAAAATTCCAATGGCAGGAAGTGAAGAGTTCCCCGGTGATTTCTCACCGCTCCCGCTTTTTTTCTGGCCTTCCTACCACGAGTTCCTCTTGATCAGACCACCGTGTACCGGACCCGGTCCTTCAGTTCCTGCTGCTTACCGGCGTTCCAGCCGGAGACGTCCTGCAGGTAGCCGGTGACCCGGGAGATCTGCACCACGTCGTGGGAACCGCAGTCGGGGCAGACCGGTTCGTGGCAGAGGGGGCAGTACTCGATGGAGGTGATCACTTCGTGGGAGCAGTGGCAGTGATCCAGGGGGCAGAGGATCTGGAGACGGGTCTCCCCGCACTGGGGGCAGGGCATGGTATCCACGATCAGGTGACAGGTGTGGCATTTGTAGCGCCGTTTCTCCGGGGGGATGTCAGTGAGCGCGGGATACTGTGCCACAAGGGCACGCTGTTCGTCACTCCAGTGCATATCCAACACTTTGACCCCCTTCGGATATATGCTTTTTCGCAAAATTTTTCGCGGCGCTGCCTCAGGGGACTCATAGGGCTCATCACCCCGTCAGAGCGGTCGTCTCATCACCGGCAGCGCCTGCGGATCTCCCGTGCCACGGCCGCAGGGTCCGGGGCCCCGTAGATCATCCGGCCGATGATCACGCCATCCACGAGGGCAGTCACCTGCCCCAGCTCACCCCCCTGGGCCCCGATCCCCGGCGAATAGATTTTGAGCCGTCCCACCATCTGGCGCAGGGTCTGGACCCGGTCCGGCCGGGTGGCCGGGGCGATGATCCCGTCTGCACCGGCAACCACGGCCATGGCAGCGATCCGCTCCGCCACCCCCTGGTGGAAGAACTCCACCGCGCCCGGGTGGCTCATCTCTGCCACCACGTAACACTCGCCCCCGTGCCGGTGGGCAGAGTGGACGCAGGCCTTCACCGCGTCCATCCCCACGAATCCCTGGGCGATCACCGCGTGGAACCCGGCCGCAAATGCCTGGTCGCAGATCAGCTGGTTCGTGTTCGGGATGTCGGCCACCTTGAAGTCGGCGATCAGCCGCTTTCCGGTGAGGTCGTTGAGGTCCCGGGCAATGGAGAGCCCTGCGGAGAGGGCCAGCGGGTACCCCACCTTGATGGCATCCACGTGGGGGGCCACCGCCTCCGCGATCCGGAGGGCGGACGCCCGGTCCTCCACGTCCAGGGCGAGGATCAGGTCAGCCATGGTCCAGCCTCTCCAGGACGGCGGCGGTGAGAAGCGGGAGGGTGACCGTGGCATCGCCGTAGACCGTGATACCCTGTGCCTCGGCGGTGAGCTTGCCCCAGGACCGGGCTTCGTCCAGGGTGGCCCCCGAGAGGCCGCCCAGATCAGGGCGGTCCCCCGTCAGCTGCACCGCCCAGGTGAAGCCGTGGGGGGTGAGGAGCATCCCCTGGAGGATGAAGTTCTTGGGGACCCCGCCCCCGATGAGCATCGCCCCGGCCCGCTCTGCCCCGTAGCAGGCGTCGATCATGGCCTTCATGTCCCGGAAGGCATCCACGACCACCGGGCGGGTCTGGGAGAAGAGCCAGAACTGCAGGCCAAGGACCGAGTCCTGCAGCGCCGGGCAGAAGACAGGCACCTTCTTTCTCGCCGCGGTGGCGAGGATCCCCCGGTCCAGGCGGCCGCCCAGCTCTGCGAGGAGCCCGGAGATCGTGAGGGGCCGGTCGGAGGGGAGGTCCGCGAAGACCCCCTGCAGGAACTCCTCCAGCCGTATGAAGGCATCGTCGGAGAGATAGACATCGTAGATCCGGTTGATCTCACGGTCCCGCAGGTCCACGTCCGAGCAGACCGCGGTCCCGTGCACGTGGTGGCACCCGATGGCCTCGATGACATCGTGGACCAGGTTGGCCCCCGTGGAGACCAGGATATCGATGTGCCCCCGGTCGATGAGATCGGCGACGATTCCCCCCATCCCGGCCGGGACCATGGCCCCGGCGAGACCGAAGAACCGGGTTGCTTCCCGGTCCCGGAGCATCTCCTCGTAGATATCGCAGGCCCGTGCCAGTGCCCCGCCGTTGAACGCGCCGGCCTGCCCCATGGCCCGCACCAGCTCGTCGGCCGTCATCCGGGGCCGGATCTTCACCTGGTGCACCCGGTTGGGTTCCATCTCTCTCCACTCTCCGTCATAAGGTATTCCTCAAACGGTATCACTCTTGCCGTTCGCCCCTCCCCGGACCAGGGGCCGGGCCAGGTGCCGGCGTGCGCTGGGGGGCACCTCGTGCCACCCGCAGGTGAGGGTGCGGGGATGGCTGCAGACCTCCGGGTCCCTGGCCCTGGCCCCGCAGCGGGGGCATTTGTAGCCCTTCTCCCTCCCCGCTGACGTCATCCGTTTGCCGCATCCCCCGCAGACCGGCGGACGCCGCTCCGTATCCTCTGCGAGGCGGATCACCCGGATCTTCTCCAGGTTCAGGGATCCCCCCTTGCAGGACCCGCATGCCTCGACACGGTCCCCGGCCCGCAGCCCCCGGACCACGTCCCGGAACCCCTTCGTGGGTTCGTAGGCCATGCACGGGAGGATGGTTCCGCCATCCTCCAGGGGTACCGTCACATGGCCGCCCCGGCCCGTCTCCGGTCTTCCGGCCACGGTACCCGGCAGCCGGTAGGACCGGCCCTCCTCCAGCGTCCCGATTCTCCCCTCCCGGAGGTGGGCGTCGGTGGACTGGTTGGTCAGGTAGAGCTGTTCAAGGCCGGCCGCTTCGGTGACCAGGAAGGAGCGGGCGTACGCCACCCACCAGGGGCTCTCCCCCCGGATCCCGAAGAGGACCGGGTCCGGCGTGTGGGGCGAGCAGACCACGATCCCCTGATACGGGTCCACCGTGTCCCAGGTACGGGGTGTGGTGGCTTCCTGGGAGAGGAAGAACGACGGCCGGTCGATCTCCCGACCGGTCCCCCAGCGGGCCGGGGTGCGATAGGCCAGCAGTTCCCAGGTGGCATCCGGCAGATCGGCCGAGACCGCGGCCGTGGCCCCGATCAGCCCCCGGCCCAGTTTCCATCCCCGGGAGCGTGCCCCCGCAGCCTCCAGCACTTCCCGGGCCTCGTCCACCGTGCAGAAATCCTGCAGTGCTTTCCGGTAGAAGGCAGGGTCCGGCAGATCCTCCACCACCACCACGCCCGGGTGGGTGGCCTCTGCATCCAGGATCGCCATCTCCTCCACGCCGGTGCAGGCGATCCGGAACGCCTCCTCCGGATCCCCCTCCGCTTCGATGCAGACGGCAGCATTCCCCCGGGTCTTCCAGGGGACGTTGGGATTGAGGCGCAGGAGCCTCGGGATCCCGACCCGGAAGCCCTGCACGGCGAGCCTCCGGCAGAGCACGGCCCCCAGGTAGGTGGTGCACATCCCGTCGGGAGCGTCGGTATCGTCGATGCCGATCCGCATGGGCAAGATATTATGTATCCTGCACGAGATATCGGTTCTTACGGAACATGACCCAGGAACGGCTGCTCGCGAACGTCACCTCCGTGCTGATCACGGCAGGGCTCCAGGTCTCGGAGAGGTGCAGCCTCCGGCCCCGGTCCTTTGACCTGATCGCAGGGAACGACAGGTCGCTCCTGGTCATCAAGGTGATCTCCCACATCGATGGTGTCTCCGAGGAGATCGCCCGGGACCTGGACCTGATCGCCCGGTACCTCCACGCCGTACCGCTGATCGTGGGCGAACGGGCCCGGGAGGCGGACCTGGAACGGGGGGCGGTGTACCTGCGGTACGGGATCTTCGCCATCTCCATCGGCACCCTCTACGACTACTTCGTGGAGGGGGTGCCCCCCCTTGTCTACGTCTCCCCCGGCGGGCTCTACGTGAACATCGACCAGGACCTCCTGAAGGATCTCCGGGAGTCCCGGCAGCTCTCCCTGGGTGACATGGCCCACCGGCTGGGAGTCAGCCGGCGGACCATCAGCAAGTACGAGAGCGGGATGGGGACCACGATGGAGATCGCGGCCAAGATCGAGGAGCTCTTCGACACGGCGGTGGTCCAGCCCATCGACCTGATGGAGTACCGGTCCCAGTACCCCGAGGACCCCGAGCCCGAGGGCCCCGCCATCGTGCAGGAGATGGAGCGGCTGGGTCTCGAGCCCCACCTGATGCACCGGGCCCCCTTCGAGGTACTGGCCCGGATGGCCGAGCACACGATCCTCACCGGCTACGGCACCGCCCAGCGGGTGGTGAAGAGGGCCCCCCTCATCGGAAACATCTCCCGGATTGCGCGGGCCCATGCCGTCTGCATCATCACCAACTGGTCCGAGAAACGGAGAATCGGGAACACTCTCGTCATAGGCGAAGAGAGCCTCCAGGCCATGGAAGAGGGCTCCGAGTTCCTGGACCTCCTGCACGAGTAGTCATTTTTATATAGAACTACAAACCACCTTTTAGCGCAACGTGTGGTGATAGCTATGTCACAACTCGCAGGACAACCAATTCTCATCCTCAAGGAGGGCAGTTCGCGGACCCGGGGCCGCGACGCCCAGGGATCCAACATCGCGGCCGCGAAGGCGGTTGCGGGCGCAGTACGGACAACCCTTGGCCCGAAGGGCATGGACAAGATGCTCGTTGACACCATCGGCGACGTCGTCATTACGAACGACGGGGTCACCATCCTCAAGGAGATGGACATCGAGCACCCGGCGGCCAAGATGATGGTCGAGGTGGCCAAGACCCAGGACGACGAGGTCGGGGACGGCACCACCACGGCGGTCGTCATTGCCGGCGAGCTCCTGAAGCGTGCGGAGGAGCTGCTGGAGCAGGACGTCCATCCGACGGTCATTGCCCACGGCTACCGCATGGCGGCCGAGAAGGCCAAGGAGATCCTGAACGATATCGCCATCACGGTGAAGCCCACCGACAAGGCGATGCTCACCATGATCGCCGACACCGCCATGACCGGCAAGGGTGCCGAGATGGCCCGCGGCAAGCTCTGCGAGCTGGTGGTCAAGGCCGCGATGATGGTGGCGGACGAGGACGGGACCGTGGACACCGACAACATCAAGGTGGAGAAGAAGGTCGGCGGTTCCACGGACGACTCGGAGATCATCGAGGGAATGATCATTGACAAGGAGAGGGTCCACCCCGGCATGCCCGCCAAGGTGGAGAATGCGAAGATCCTGCTCCTGAATGCCTCGGTGGAGTTCAAGAAGACCGAGGTGGACGCCGAGATCAACATCACGAGCCCGGACCAGCTCCAGGCCTTCCTGGACGAGGAGGAGCGGATGATCCGGTCCATCGTCGACAAGATCGTGGCCAGCGGGGCCAACGTCCTCTTCTGCCAGAAGGGTATCGACGACATCGCCCAGCACTACCTGGCAAAGGCCGGGATCCTGGCCATCCGCCGGGTCAAGAAGTCTGACATGGAGAAGCTGGCCCGGGCCACGGGCGCTTCCGTCGTCTCCTCCATTGACGCCATCTCCAAGAAGGAACTGGGGAAGGCGGGCCTTGTCGAGGAGAAGAAGGTGGGCGGCGAAGAGATGATCTATGTCACCAAGTGCGTGAACCCGAAGGCGGTCTCCATCATCGTCCGCGGGGGCACCGAGCACGTGGTCGACGAGCTGGACCGGGCGCTAGACGACGCCATCTCTGTCGTTTCTGTGGTCATGGAGGACAAGAAGATCGTGGCCGGCGGCGGTGCACCCGAGATCCAGCTCTCCCTGCGCCTGCGGGAGTACGCAGCATCCGTCGGCGGCCGGGCGCAGCTGGCCATCGAGGCCTTCGCAAACGCCCTGGAGATCATCCCGAGGACCCTTGCCGAGAACGCGGGCCTGGACCCCATCGATATGCTGGTCGCCCTCCGTGCCGAGCACGAGAAGCGGCACAAGCACGCGGGCCTCGACGTCTTCAAGGGCGCCCCGGCCGACATGCTGAAGGCCGGCGTCGTGGAGCCCCTCCGGGTGAAGACCCAGGCCATCGCCTCTGCGGCCGAAGCGGCCAACATGATCCTCCGGATCGACGACGTCATCGCCGCCTCCCGGGTCGCGGCCCCGCCGGGCGGCATGCCCCCGGGCGGACCTGGCGGCATGCCCCCGGGCATGGGCGGCATGGGCGGCGACATGGACTTCTAGACCTGTCACCGAAATACCAATCCCTTTTTTCCTGAACGCTTTTCCGAAGAACCTGCACGTCCCTCCGATCCCTATGGTCGGAGGATTTCCCTTTCCCTGAAGCGTGAGCCATTTCCGGAATATTCCTCCGGCACCTTCCCACCGGTGGATCTTCTTTTATACGGGCGGTACCCATCTCAATCCATGGGCGAGCAGTTCATCTTCACGAAGTACCGCACCAGCTGCTACAACTGCGGGCAGAACGCGGACCAGGTGATCAAGGCGGTCCGCAGCCAGGCACAGGT
>JAJRDF010000166.1 GCA_028678555.1 Methanomicrobiales archaeon | reverse complement strand
CTTCGCGATCTCTGCAAGGGAGTCTGTCGAGGGACCGACAATACTGCGGTAGCTGCGCTGCCGTCTGTCGAGCTGGGCATCAAGTGCCGTCTGTTCCGATGTTCTCCGGACGTTCGTCAGGTCCAGGCTTCGGATACCATCCAGAAATCCTCGTTTCACGGTCTCCGGCTGCCCGCCGGTTGTGGCTTCAGCCTGCTTCCGGGCATCCATTAAGCCAGTGAGGACCGATCTCGCATCTTCCGTGGTCACCCGGCCATCCCCATTGATGTCGTCCGAAGGATCCAGCTGGCCTCCGCCGGAGAGCGATCGGAGGATCCCGGATGCGCGGGAAAGGGTTCGTGGTCCTGATTTCCGATTCTCAACGATATTGGTATCGGGCGTCGGGGTGATTTCATCGGGCTCCACCGTTGGTGCGGTGACTGTGATCTCCATTGACACCGATTCCGACTGCCACCCGTCGTTGTCGAGCACCGCCAGGAATACAGAATAACTACCAGGGGATGTGTAGGTATGGGTGAACCTGGATCTGTTGTCCAACGTACCATCGTTGAGATCCCAGTGGTAATACCCGATACTCCCGTCAGGGTCATAGGATTTCAATCCGTTGAAAGAGACCGTGAGTGGTGCTTTTCCGTTTACGGGCGTCGCTTCAATGACCGCCACCGGCCGCTGGATTGCCAGAGTTACGGGTGCCTGGATAGGAGTAAGTTTCCTGGTGAGGGTGATCACCTGATCCTTGGGTATGCCTTGGGGAGATACGTCCAGGGTTTCAAGGAAGGGATTATACCCGCTCTTCTCAAGCCGGAGGGTATGCGTGCCCCCTGTGAGGGAGATGCCTAGTAAGGGAGTTGTACCCCGGTAGTTACCATCAATGGTAACCCCGGCACCAGTCGGTATAGTCTCAAAATTAAAGGTAACGAAGGCCTGGGAAGTGTAGGCCTCCACGCTGATGAAGTTCACCTTCGTCTCGGTATCCCTGAGATCACAGAAGACTTCCTCGGTCTCCACGTCCCCGTTGATGGTCAGTGTGACCGTGTACGTGCCCTCCCTGGAATAGGCCTTCTTGGGATTCTGTTCCGAGGAAGTCGTCCCATCCCCGAAATCCCATAGCCAGGAATACGCTTGCGTGGACTGGTCAGCAAAGGTCACCGATTCGCCTTCATAAGCACTGATCGGCACGGCGATGAAAGCCGCGGTGGCTACCGGGCAGCTGCTTCCGGTTGGACCTGTCTGCCTGATCCAGGAATCAGTGTACCAATTGCCCACCATCTCAGGCACCGCGTTCTTCAGGTAGCACCACGCCTGTGGTCCCTGGATGGTAGCGGGATACACATAAGTGGCAGCCTTGCACTGGGAGGCCGCGAGGCAGAGCTGGCCACAGTAATCGGGGCTCCTCCCTGAAACGTCAATCTTGTCGTAATCGCTGCCCGGGAGATCCTGGCCGGGCAGTTTCTGCATCGTATCTGTCGTTTGAATTTTTATCCTCATTGCGCTCCCGGAAACCGCCAGGAGCATGACCGCAACCACAAGCACTGCCCAAAGGGTTCGGTGGGGCCTTACCGGAACGCGTGACTTCATGCGGGGACTGTCCTCCACGAGATGCAGAGTCCAGTGAAAGAGGAAAGAAAACGAGCGACGGTTTTCTCTGGAATGGGAACAGAGATCGGGGTCACTCTCTCTCAGGGAACTGGCATGCTAGAACCAGTATTCTTGTCTATTTATCCCTTGTGAAACGGATCGAATCATCCCGTCTCCTCGCTGGTAGATGTTCTTGCGGGGAATGGGGATTTCAATCCTCTCGAGCCCCCCCCACCCGAGAGGAGGGATGGTCGTCGGGGCTCAACAACCGCAGAAAAAAAGTGACCAAAGAAACTGGTGAGATTTTTACTCTCCCCGGATCGCCTGTTCCACTATTTCAATTGGTGCATCCGTCTTCAGCGCCGTCCCTGAGTAGTGGGCCCGGGACGCCTGGAATCCGGCCTCCTCCAGCCGCTGGAGGACCGTCTCCATCGCCGGGGGGGATCCCCGCAGGTTCCGGGCGACGACATGGTAATCGTAGTGGGTAGAGGTCGGAAGTTCTTCCCGGAGGAGCCGGACCAGCCGGGTGAGTGCCGGCGACTCTGCCAGCGTTGTGTCAGGGAGCAGCGACGAGATCCCATCCAGGGTGGCCGGGTCATTGATCGGCCCCAGCCAGAGGGGGCCGATGGGCGAGAGCGTGGCCCCGCACCGGGGGCAGGGGCCGCAGGAGGGGGCCAGGCCAGAGTGCTCCTCCCGGTACAGGCACTTCAGGCAGTGGAGGATAAACCCCACTCTCCCGAGGGTGGCGTCTGCCTTCGCTGCCCCGGGCATGAGACGGAGGTGGACCCGGTGGAAGTGCTGGTGGGCCAGGCAGAGGAGTGGTTCCATCCCGCGGTCGTAGCGGGCCAGGCTCCGGGCGGCAAAGCCGAGAAGGGTGCGGAGCCCTACCTCAGAGTGGTACTCGGTCTTCACCAGATGTACCGAGTAACGGCGCATCCCGGCCTTCCGGTGGGCGCCGCAAAGGGGGGCGGTGTCGGTGGCCGTTGCGAAGAGGTAGCGCCGTGCCGACCGGCAGGCCGAGTCCAGGTACGGGGCCGGGGTCCCGAAGGGATCCAGGTCCACGGCCTCGAACCTGCGGGCGGAGAGGAGCACGTTTGCGTCCTCTTCCAGGGCCTCGACGGGTACCCCTGCGAGTGCGATGTTCTCGCGGATCAGTCCGGCTGCGACAGGGTCCCGGTCATTGATGATCGTGGGGATACCGGCCTCCGCTGCTGCCCGGAGGCCCCGGATGCCGGTGGCCCCCATCACGTCCAGGTACTCCTGCGGCCGGAGAAGGCGGAGCAGCACGACGGTGGCATCCCGGGAGAGGGCGGCTTTCGGGTTATAGAAGACCCTCGCGGTGCCCGGCGGGAACTGGGAGAGAGCATCCTGCCGGGGCACCCGCACCTCCGTCCTCCCCTCCCGGATCCGGTCACATTCCATCCCGTTTCCCTCCTTCCACTACCCTTATACCTCCTCCGGGAAGATAATATAGGAAGGGCTTGTGGCCTAGCCAGGACAGGGCGTTGGCGTCCTAAGCCAAATGTCGGGGGTTCAAATCCCTCCAAGCCCGTCAGGATCCACCATGCAGTGGCCGTCT
>JAJRDF010000165.1 GCA_028678555.1 Methanomicrobiales archaeon | reverse complement strand
GTTGGGCCGGGGCGGTAATCCCCTCGTCGAACTGCTGATTTCTGGAGGGGACCTGACCCGGTGACATGCTCGGCGGGAGGGGACTCTGCCCCCTCCCGCCCCTACACCCTGATGAGGATAGTCCCGTCCATAGGGTTGTTCAGAGGATAGCCCGACCTTGCGTGTGGGCGATTAACGGGAGAGGAGGAGCAACCGCGTCGGACACTCCGGCACCGGATGAATCCCCCTATCCCCGACCTGGGAGGGATCGGTGGAGGCATGCCCCCACCCGCTGACGTGAAAACGATAGCGTGGGATAGATTCGTACGCATCCCCGCGGACCAGAGATATTAAATGCCCTGCGGAGAGAGAATATAGGACATTCCACGGGAGTTTTTCATGGCAATCAGCAACTGTACCTCCTGCAATGCACCCCTCGCAGAGCAGGGAGCCACCGAATTCGGGTGCCCGCAGTGCGGCAATATGATCCGCCGCTGCTACCGGTGCCGCATGCAGAGCGTCGCCTACATCTGCCCCAAGTGCGGGTTCTGGGGGCCGTGAGCCGATGGGCAAGGTGGCTGCGGTCCTCAGGATCATGCCCGACTCGGCAGACGTGAACCTGAAGGATCTGGAACAGAGCATCCGGAAAAGGGTGAAGGGCATCCAGGATGTGGCCACCGAGCCCATCGCCTTCGGACTGACAGCGCTGAAGATCGCGGTCGTGGTGGGTGATGACGAGGGCGGGACCGATATGGTGGAGAAGGCCCTCTCAGAAGTACCCCATGTGGGTCAGGTAGAAACGATCGCCGTCAACCGGATGATCTGAGAGCCGTTTCCGGTCTTTCAGTCCCCGAATTCCAGTTTTTCCAGCACCGTCTCGGTGATGGCCCGTATCTTCTCAACGGATTCCTGGAACGCGCGGACCTCATTTTCCTCGATCCGTATCGGCACCGGGAAGACGCCGTTCCGGTTAACCCTCGCGGGTACACCGATGCAGACATCCCCGATCCCGTGCACTTCCTGCCGGATGTAGCTGGAGACGGTGAGGATCCGGTTCTCGTCGCCGAGCACCGTGCGCACCAGCGTGGCAATGGCCTCGCCGGGCCCGTAGGTGGTGGAACCGCGCTTCTTGATGATCATCTCGCCCGAGCTTTTCACCTTGGTGAGCATCTCCTCCATCGGGATCTGGGTGAAGTCGGGCAGGTTGTTGATGGTGATGCCCCCCACCGTGGTTGCGGACCACAGCGGTACCATGGAATCCCCGTGCTCCCCGATGATCCGGGTGTGGACCTCCGAGACGTGGACCCTGAAGTAGTCGGCCAGGAGCGATTTCAGCCGCATGGAGTCCAGGTGGGTGCCCAGCCCGAAGACGTGCTCCGGCCGCATGCCGGAGTACCGGAGGGCCACCGATGTCATGACGTCCACGGGATTCGTCACCATAAAGATGATGGCCTCGGGTGCGACCCGGCCGATATTCTCGGCGGCAGGTGCCACGATCCGGCCATTCTGGAGCGCCAGGTCCAGACGTGTCTGTCCGGGCTGGCGTGCGATCCCCGCGGCGCAGACCACGATGTCGGATCCCCGCACGTCGTCCATGTCCACTGACCAGCTGATCCGGGTATCGGTTCCCCGGGCGGCAAAGGAGTCCCCCAGGTCCCGGGCCAGGCCGTCCAGCTGATCCTCGGAGCCGGGTCTCCCGATGAGCAGGAGGTCGTCCACGAGGGGGTCATGGGAGATGGCGTGGGCTGCAAACGATCCGATTCTCCCCGTCGCACCGATGATGGCTACGGTTCCCATGGGATAATCACAAGTGGGGACACGTCATCGGTTGGCACCGCGTTCCGCCGGTATCGCGCATATCCTTCCTCCACCCCGCTCCCCCGTGGGCGCCGTACGTCCACGGTAGGTCTGCTCCCTTCCGGGCCTGGACCGGTCCCCGCGGCACCAGGTCTCCGCCCCCTCCGGGGTTTCGATCCCTGTCCGCCGGCCTCACAGGACGAGGTTTCTTCGTCGGGAAACGCACAAGTTCCGATGGCCGACTGTGTCTTCCTCAGACTTCGCCCCCCGCGTACCGGCGGTTTCGGGTAACAGGTGACGTCGAACCACCCGGGCTAGTCCCCGGAGATCCTTGGTCCGCTGAAAGGATAAAAGCTAGGGGATGAAGGCCTCGCCGCCCACCCGCTCCCGCCACTCCTGCAGGATCCGGCGGTTCACGTCGGGATCCGACTTCCGGAAGAGATCGATGGCGGTGAGGAGCGCCTTCTCCTTCGGGATCACGGAACCCAGCCGCCGGTAGTCCCCCTGGAAGACCTCGATCTTCTGGGCCCCTTCCGCCTCGGCCACCTTCAGGGGCTCCTCCCGTACCGGCTGTCTCTCCAGCTCGCGGTACTCCTTCAGGAACCGGACCGGTTCCACCAGCAGGTGTTCCCGGTTCACCTCGACGTTCCAGGCAGCCCAGTAGGCGGCGGAATACCAGGCATCGTTCAGGATCACATGGCGCACGCCGGTGATGGCAGCGAGGATTCCCAGGGTCCCCACGCCGCAGGATGCATCGACAAAGACCTTCGGCAGGGCATGGCGCAGCTGGACCCCCACCGAAACGATCTTGGGATCGTACCCCCGCGGGAACTCGATGTGGGAGAGAGACTGCTGCTTGTAGAGGACCACCGGGCTGTGCTGGGTATAGAAGACGTCAGCCCTCACGTCGCAGCCGGCCAGAAGCTGGTAGGTCCGGGGGGGTACGATCAGGTCCACATCCACAGCCCCGGGGGTGAACTCGCCGCATCTGACCACGCCCCGGAGCTCGGGGATCTCCTTCATCAGCTGTACTGCGGTCTTTGCATCGACATGTCGGGAGAGAAGGAGAAGGGAGTTCCGGGGGAGGTAGGGGGGCTGGTTCATGGCGAAACCGGGGTGGACCAGGGGGATCCCCGCCTCCCGGAGGGGACTGCCCCGGCCCAGAAGGCCTTCCTTCACCATGACGGTGTAAATCTCCAGGAAGACGTCGTCAATGAACCGCTTCTCGCAGGTGCAGGCCTCTGTGACCCCCAGATCGGCGGGCGGGGGCTTCTCCTTGTCCAGGATGCGGGGTGTGCAGGCCGGGCAGGGGGCAAAGACGGTGTCCAGGGTATCCAGGAGCTGGTGTGCGTACTGGACGCAGTCCTCACCGCAGACAGGAC
>JAJRDF010000164.1 GCA_028678555.1 Methanomicrobiales archaeon | reverse complement strand
GGTGACCAGCTCCTGCCGGTACTCGGTATCACTGCCGCCACTGCCCTGCACCGTGAGGCGGACCCCGAACGTCCCGGTGAAGGTATAGGTGTGGGATGGATTCCGGAGGATGGAGGAACCGCCGTCCCCGAAGTCCCAGGTCCAGGACACGGGATCCCCCCCCGACCGGTCCGTGAACTGCACGGTCAGGGGGACCCGGCCGCTCACCGGTGACACGGTGAAATCGGCGGAGGGCGCCGGGGCGGCCGTGGTCCGGGTCGCGGTTACCCTCGGGGAAACCGTGGTGGGGGGAGACGCAGTGGTGGCCGGCGGGAGGGTGGCAGGGGGCGTCGGCGTGACGCCGGACCCGCCCGCCCCCTTCAGCATGGGGCCTGCCACGGTGAAGGCCCCGATGGCGATGACCACCATCGCCGCCATGACGAGGCCGATGATCCACTTCGGCTTTCCTGCAGGTGCCGGCGGGGGTGCTTCCTCCCGGGGTGGTGGGGGGGGAGACGGGGGTACCGATACCGGTGCCGCAGGTTCCCCGCACTGTCCGCAGAACTTTCCTCCCTCCGGAAGCGGGGCCCCGCACTTCGTGCAGGCGCGGACGTCAGGAACAGGCTTCCCGCAGGTGTTGCAGAACCGGTCCCCGGCCGGGACTTCCGCACCACAGGCAGAACAGAGACGGTCAGATGAAGACGGGACCATGGAATCCCTCTGTTCCAGACTCTTGCCACCAGGTATTTATAGTGTCCCAAATGTTCTGCCGTCGGAGATGTCCTGCCCCCGGTATCGTGCAGCCATCCGGTCTGGGTGCCGCACAACCCGGAATGACCCGGGCGGAATCACAACCTTTTTTGCGTCGCCGGTGCAACCGGGCACTGTCATGCTATGACATGGCAGTACCTGCCATGGCAGAGCATTTCTGCATCAGAGGATATGAGATGAAACACACAGGAACAGTATCCATCCTGCTCGTGGTACTGCTGCTGGCCACGGTGCTCCTTGCCGGCTGCACACAACAGCAGCAGCAGGCCCAGCCGCAGGAAGTGAAGATCGGAGCGGTGGTCTCCCTGACGGGAGCAGGGTCCAACGTGGGCAAGCACATGAAGCAGGCCGCCGAACTGGCCGTTGAGGAGATCAATGCCAATGGCGGGGTCTATGTCAAGCAGTACGACAAGAAGCTGCCCGTGAAGCTCATCGTGGCCGACGACGAGACGAAGCCCGACAGCGCCGTGAAGGCGGTGACCAAGCTCACCTCCGAGGACAACGTGGATATCCTGGTGGGCGGCTACTCGAGCGCGGTGACCATCGCCACCCAGGGCGTGGTGGCAGAGAAGAAGATCGTATACGTGGTCACCGGTGCTTCCAGCCCCGACGTCACCCGGAAAGCAGGGGTGGACACCACGTACATGTTCCACTTCTGCCCGACCACGGCCATGTACGGCCAGTACACGACCCAGTTCATGGACCAGGTGATGCGCCCGGCCGTGAACGAGAAGTTCAGCTTCCCGGCGGACCGCCCGTTCCGGGTCGCCATGCTCTACCAGGACAGCGCCTACGGGAAAGGGGTGCTGAACGGGGTCGTGAATACGATCACCTCTGAGAACCTCAACATGGAGATCGTCTCCAACCAGAGCTTCAAGCTGGGAGAGGCGGACTTCCACACCCAGCTCACCGCCATCAAGGCGGCGAAGCCGGACGCGATCTACGCCGCAGCCTTCCCCGCGGAACAGACCCAGATCACGGTGCAGGCCCGGCGGGACGTGGGCCTGAACACGATCATCCTTGCCGTCGAGACGAACGACAACCCGGACTACTACAAGGGCATTGGCCAGTACGGGGAGTACTCCATCATCGAGAGCCGGTTTTCCCCCTACACCTCGCCGAAATCATCCTGTGCGGTGGCGGAGGCCAAGTTCAAGTCAGATTATGCGACAAAATTCGGCGGCTTCCCGGACATGATGGGGACCTCGACCTACGAGGGAGTCTACATCGCCGCCAAGGCCATCGAGAATGCCGGTACCCTGGACAAGGAGAAGGTGAGGACTGCGATGACCCAGCTCCATATGCCCCAGATGGTGGAGGCCATCAAGAATGATGTGATCACCTTCTCGCCGGATTACCGGGAGGTCCAGTTTGAACTCTTCATGGAGCAGCTCTTCTGGAGCCCGGTGGCCAACGAGTGCAGGCCCAAGATCGTCTGGCCGGATAACCTGAAGGAGACGGACTTTGTGCTGCCGGACTGGTACGAGCCCGGGAGTGCATCATAAATACCCTCCTTTTATCACCTTCCGTTCGCGATAACCTATTGGGAGGTTCTGAACAGGCGTGGCCCTTGACGTTGGTGTCCTGCTCCAGGTCCTGTTCTGGGGCCTGTATGCCGGGTGCATCTATATCCTTCTCGCCACCGGTCTCACCCTGATCTTCGGCGTGATGAAGATCGTGAACTTCGCCCACGGTGAGCTCCTGATGCTGGGCGCCTATATCACGGCCACGGTCTTTGCCCTCACCGGGATCAACCCCTACTCCATCATCCTCCTCACCATGCTCATCCTGGGGGTCATCGGGATTGCCATCGAACGGTCATCCTTCCGCCCCATCATGGGCACCGGCAAGCTGAACGAGATCTTCATCTCCCTGGGGCTCATCTACGTCATCCAGAACGCCGCCGCACTCATCTGGGGGGACGAGCGTCAGGTCCTCACCAGCCCCTACCAGACGATCACGATCCCGCTGGGACCCATCCAGATGCCCGTGGACTACCTCATCATCATCCTGGTCACGGCACTGGTCCTGGTGGGGCTCACGCTCCTTTTGAAGAAGACAAGCCTGGGGAAGGCCATCCGGGCCACCAGCCAGAACCGGAAGGGTGCCCAGATCGTGGGGATCGATGTGGAGCGGATGGACATGATCACGTTCGGTATCGGTGCCGGCGCTCAATACCGGCCATCAAGGCATTCGCCATCATCATCCTGGGAGGCCTGGGAAGCATCCCCGGTGCCATCATCGGGGGCCTGATCTATGGCATCGCCGAGAACGGGGCGGCCTACTTCCTGGGAGGGGCCTGGAAGGACGCCATCTCGTTCCTGATCCTGATCGTGGTCCTCATCTTCCGTCCCACCGGCCTCTTCGGGGAGTCAGGGGAGTGAGACAGTGCTGGGCAGGATCTCCTGGATTTCCATCGGGATCGCGCTGGCCATTGCCGTGCTGTTCCCCCTGCTGTCCGGCATGAGTTTCCACGTCCTGAACGTGGCCATCATCATGCTGATCTTCATCCTCTTCTCCTCTGCCTGGAACTTCCTGGCCTACTCGGGCCAGGCATCCCTGGGGCACGCCGCCTTCTTCGGCATCGGGGGGTATATCTCCACCATACTCGCCCGTTCCGCCGGCTACGCCTCCTTTGCCACGATCCTGGCCGGGGGATGCGTGGCCGCCTTCGTCGGGTTCCTGCTGGGGCTCACCTGCGTGCGGCTGAAGGAGTGGTTCCTGGCCATGGTGACCTTCGGGTTTGCCGTGATCCTGCAGGTGGTGGTGGCCACCACCCTGGCGGAAACCACCGGCGGGTGGGACGGGATGATCTCTCCCCGGCTGATCCCGATCTCCTTGGACAACTACCTGGTCATCGAATACTACGTGATCCTGGCTGCAACCATTGTCTCCATCATAGCCATTTACCTGATCCTCCGATCCCGGGCCGGCCTGGCCTTTGCTGCCATCCGGGAGAACGAGGTCGAGGCGCAGGCGGCCGGGATCAACCCGGTCAGCTGGAAACTCATCGCCTTTACCATCTCGAGTTTCCTGGCTGGGATCGCCGGTGCGCTGATGGTGCACCACATCGGGTTCATCTCCCCCGAGATCTTCAGTGCCGAGAACTCTTTCTGGCCTGTTATCTACTCCATATTCGGAGGCCTGGGCACCATCAGCGGGCCCATCATAGGCACCACGATCCTGACGATCGTCTGGGACGGGCTGAAGGAACTTGGCCTCACCTACGAGCGGTTCATCATCATCGGTCTCCTCCTCATCGTGGTCGTGATCTTCCTCCCCCGTGGGCTGGTATCGCTCCCGGAGAAGATCCGGGAACGACTCGCCCAGCGGAAGAAAGGGTGAGACGGGGAACCCCGAGGATTTTCGCCCATGCTGACGGGAGGGGGCTGCTTGCCCCCTCCCGGTCCCTCCCCCTGACGAGAGGAGAGAACGTTCCTTCTGTGATTCAC
>JAJRDF010000056.1 GCA_028678555.1 Methanomicrobiales archaeon | reverse complement strand
ATCTACGTGTACGATCTCCTGACGGGAGAAGAAACGCAGATAACGACTGATCCGGGGAATGAGAACAATCCCGCTATCTCCGGCACCCGGATCGTCTGGCAGGTCTGCGGGGTGGATGATTGTGATCTCCAGCTGCATGATACCGTCACCAATGTAACGGAGGGTATCGGTTCACCTCCGGAGTACCAGAGCAGCCCTGCCATCAGCGGTCCGGTCGTGTCCTGGCTGAACGGACCCTATGGCTCCTCCGATATCTCCTATCTGGACCTGGAGACCGATGAGACCGGGAGCATCACCAGCGGGGGGTCGGCCTTAAATCCACCGGTGATATCCGAAGGCCGGATTGTCTGGGAAGATAACCGGAACGGGAATACCGATCTCTACGTCTATGATCTCACCAGCCGTGAGGAGGTGCGGCTGGTGGATGACCCGAACGAACAGATCTTCCCCTCCATCGACGGCAACCGGGTTGCCTGGACCGATTACCGGAACGGGATGGCCGACATCTGGCTGGCCACACGCGAGACCGATCTCGCCGCGCCCGTGGCGGCATTCTCTGCGAATGTGACCATCGGTGAGTCCCCGCTCACCGTCCAGTTCACCGACGGGTCCACGGGGGATCCTGCCACCTGGCGGTGGGACTTCGGGGACGGCGGGACCTCCGGTGAGCAGAGTCCTCTTTATACCTATGACGACGGCGGCACTTATCCGGTGACCCTCACCATCTCCAGTCCCGTGGGGAGGTCCCGGGCAGCCATCGATGACTTCATCCATGCCGGGTCCCCCCCGTCTCCCTCCTTCACTGCAGACCCGATGTACGGAATCACTCCGCTCACCGTCCAGTTCACCGACACATCGACCGGGAGCCCGGATGAATGGTCCTGGGACTTCGGCGACGGGGGAACCTCCACTCAGCAGCATCCCGGCCATACCTATGCCGCCGGCGGTTCCTATACCGTGAACCTGACCGCCGGGAACCTCTTTGGCGAGAATTCTGCCCTGATCGCCACACCCATCGAGGTGCTCAACGGCACCCGGGCCGAAGCCACTTCCGACGTTGGAGGACTCACGGTGGAAGAATGCGGTGGTATCCAGTGCGTGTACCTGGATCCCTCCCGCTTCACCTTCATCACCTTTGATCCTGCGGCGGATCCCACGGTCGTCTCGGTGGTCCCCGACCCTGCCACCGGCTGGGGCAGGATCACCCTGCAGGCCCGGGAAACCGGTTTCTCGGACATGGGGGACGGGACCCTCACCGGAACCGTCACGGATGTGATGCTGGAGAGCCTCCCCCTCAGGCCGGCCACGTTCAGCGAGGGAACAGGCCGGGACCTGGAGATTACCTACGCGCTCAACCTGTCGCGGTACCCGGTGCTCGCCACGGTCGATGCCACGGTCTGGGAGAACGTCACGGGAACGGATTACCCGCGGTTCCTGCAGGCTGCCTACGATGCCAACTACGCGAGTATCCTGGCGGTGGCTTACACGGTGGACTTCTCCACAGCGAACCTCTCCGGTGTACGGGGTGCCACCCTGAACCTGTCGGCCAGATCCTCCTGGGTGGAACGGTACGGCAGCCAGGGGAACATGACCCTGCTGCGCCTCGGAGATGACGGCACCCGGCAGGGATTGAGGTACCGGAGCCAGGTCACCGACTCTTCCACCGGGATCGACTTCTTCCTGTACGAGTCCCCGAAGGGCCTCTCCCGCTTCGCCCTTGCCTCCACCTCGGGCTCCGGTAACCCCTTCCAGCTGCTGGTGCTATCGGCCAGTGCCCATACGCAGACCGGGAGCACCAGCAATGACCACCCCGAGGGATTCCCCACGTCGGCCCCCCGGCCCGCCGCACCGGCCGAACCGGCCGAACCGGCCCGGTTCCGGGAGACCGGCCGCCCGGAGCTCACCGACAGCGGGGTCACCATCAGCCCGTTCCTCCTCACGTCTTCCGATGAACAGGCTTCCCTCACCATCGCCCCGGCGACCCGGCTCACCCGCGAACAGGGACTCCCCGTCCAGGAGATATCGGTGCTCCCCGCCGGGGCAGTCTCCATCTCCCCGCCGGATGGGAGTTACTACACGTATACCGGGATCGCCTATGACCTGCAGCCTGAAGGGGTGGGCTTTGATCCGCCCGCGGAGGTGCAGTTCCGGGTGGACCCGTCCCGGTGGCAGGATGCCACCCGGTACCAGATCCTCTCCCGCCGGGGCGAAGGCGAACCATGGGAGGTGCTCCCCACCCGGCAGGACGATGCCGCGCACACCGTCACCGCCACCGTCTCCCATTTCTCCCTCCATGCGCTCTTCTCCTGGCCGGTGCCGGTGACCGCCCCGCCGCAGGCGGTCCCCACCCTCCAGGCGGCCCCGAAACAGGTGCCCCGGACGCCGCTCACCACCATCACCGGCGTGATCTTCTGGGCGGCATCCATGGCGCAGACCCATGTACTGGAATTCGTGGTGGCCATTTTCCTCATCGGAGGGGTCGGCATCACCCTGCGGCGCGGGGTTCCCGTGAAGGCGTTCCGGCCCTGGGTGTTCCTGTACCTCATCAGCCTCTCCGCGTACCTCTGGGCCACCTTCTCGGCTCTCACCGGAGGCCCACTCTGGCTCAGCGCCTGGATCTTCATCGCCACCGCGGGCCTGAACCTGATCGTCCACCTCTTCCGGTTCGACAGGATCATCCTGATCCCCGCACAGAGGCCGATGTCAGCAGGGAGCCGCCTCTGGTAGCCTGGCTCCCTTTCATTACCTTTATCACCCCCCTTTCGGTACATCCTCGTGAATGAACTGGCGGACCATCCTGTATCCCCCCGGGAGGGTGGATCCCGGTGAGATCACCCGCCTGCGGGATGCGGGGGATGCCCGCAGCCTCGTGCGCATGCTCTCCCACCCGGATCCCGGAGTCCAGGACCGGGCGGCTGCAGCCCTGGCCACCCTGGGCCCCCGGGCACAGGATCCCCTCCTGTCGGCACTGGGATCCTCCCGGCCCCAGGTCCGGATGGGAGCAGCCGAGGCTCTGGCACCCACCCCTGATCCCCGGGTGGGTGATGCCCTGGCCCGCCTGATGGCCGGCGATCCCGTGGACGAGGTCCGGTGGGCTGCGGCGGTGGCTGTCGGGGAACATGGCGACGCCCGGCTGATCCCGCACCTGGTCCAAGCCCTCCACGACCCGGACCGGATGGTCAGGTACGGGGCCGCCGGGGCACTCCTCCGGCTCGGGTGGACGCCGGCGGACGGCCGGGAGCGCACCGATCTCCGCATCGCCCTCCAGCAGTGGGACCGCGTTCCGGAAGAGGGAGCGGCGGCGGTGGATGCCCTCACCCGCGTGCTGGGGGACAGGAACCCCGGGATCCGGGCACATGCCGTGGAAGCGCTGGGCCAGACGGCCCAGGGGGACGTGGCCGGGGCCTGCAACCGGGCCCTCGGGGACCCGGAGAGCCGGGTCCGCTGGCAGGCGACCCTGGCCTTCCCCCGCTGCGGCATCCCCCTCACCCATCTGCCCCTGGGTATCAGCCGGCGGCCGAAGACCGGAAAGAACCCTGCCGTCGCGGTCTTCCTGAACTTCTTCTTCCCGGGCCTGGGCTACAACTACCTGGGCGCCTGGTGGGGCCTCATCTGTTTCCAGATCATCTCCACCTTCGTGGTCCTCCTGTCGCTGGCCATCGGGCCGGCGATCCCAACGGTGCTCCAGTACTCCGTCGCTTCCCTGATCGCTCTGCAGACATACCTGGCCGTCCGGACCATGCCCAGGGAGGACCCGATGTAGGGAGGCCAGGGATGCGTATCGCAGATCTCTTCACCCGTGGACCACCTGACGTGGATGCCCTTGCCGAACGGCGGGATATCGACGGGCTGGTCAAAGCCCTCGGCCACCGCGATACGGCAGTCCAGCTCCGGGCTGCCCGGGCGCTGGCCTCCATGGGCACCGAGGCAGTGGACTCCCTGATCCGGGCCCTGAAGACGGATGACCGGGACCTGCGGCTGGGCATCATCGAGGCCATGGGGGAGATCCGGGACCCGTCCGTCCTGGACCACCTCCTTCCCCTGCTCCATGACCGGTCCAACGAGGTCCGCTGGGCTGCAGCCCTCGCGCTGGGGCAGCTGGGCGACCCGGAGGCCGTGCCCCTCCTGGTCCGGTCCCTCCGGGACCCGGACCGGTACGTCCGCTACGGGGCCGCCATCGCCCTCGGCCAGCTGGGGTGGAAGCCGGAAGCCGACGAGGGCAGGGCATGCCTGGCCCTGGCCCTGCAGGACTGGGACAGCCTCGCCGCCCTGGGGAAGACAGCACTCCCCGCCCTCCAGCTGGCCTCCACGGACCGGGACCGGGAGGTCCGGGCACGGGCAGTCACCATCATGGGGCAGATCGGCGATCCCTCCTCGGCCCCGGCGGTGATCCGGGCCCTGGGCGATGCGGATGACACGGTGCGCTGGAATGCCGTCCAGGCGGCGCAGGCCTGCGGTGTCCCCCCCATGCAGATCCCCCGGGGTGTCGCCCGCAGGCCGAGAGCCCGCAAGGATCCGCGGATCACGGCCCTCCTGAACTTCCTCCTCCCGGGCCTGGGCTACTTCTACCTGGGAAAATGGTGGGGGATCCTGGTCTGGCAGGTGGACATTACAGCCACGGTCTGGCTGTTCACGATCACCGGTGAGCAGCCCGCCTACGCCGCCCTCTTCCCCATCTACCTCTTCCTGGCCGCCCACGGGTACTACATGGCAACACGGATGCCGGACCTGTAAGGGGTCCTCGCGGAGGATCCGCGGGTTCCCGCCATCACATTCTTCTCCCATGAAGGGAGAACCGGGGGATGAAGGCGAGACATGATGCAGATCATCGGCCATCGCGGCGCGAGGGCCCTCGAACCCGAGAATACCCTCCGGGCGGTGGAGCGCGGCCTCGCATGCGCGGGGTGGGTGGAGGTGGATGTCCGGCTCTCCCGCGAGGGCGTACCGGTCGTCATGCATGACGCGACGCTGGACCGGACCACGGACGGAACGGGGCCGGTACGGGATGCGCTTGTCGTGGAACTCAGGCGGCTGGATGCAGGGCAGGGCGAGCGGATACCGCTCCTCTCCGAGGTGCTGGACCGGGTGGGCCACCATGGCGGGCTCGTCGTGGAGGCCAAGGAGGAGAATGCGGTGCCGGCCATCTGCAGCCTGCTCGGGGCGTACGGTACGGGGGATGTGATGCTCGTGTCCTTCCACGCGGCAGCGCTCACCGCTGCCCGGGCCCTGCTCCCGGGCCTTGCCACCGGCCTGATCGTCTCCCGGACAGAGGGGAACCCGGTGGAAATAGCCGTGCGGGCGGGTGCGGGGACGCTCCTCCCCCGGAAGGACCTCCTTTCGGAAGATCTGGTGCAGACGGCCCGAAGGGTGGGGATCAGGGTCATTCCCTGGACGCTCAATTCCAAAGACGATATCCGCCAGGCAATGGGACTGGACGTGGACGGCTTCGCCACCGATGACCCGTGCTCGGCACGGGAGTGGGTGAAAGGGATGCGGAACTGAAGGGGCCCCATCTCGGTTTTATCGCCTTATTTTCATAAAATATCGTGTATTCACCGGTATTTCGCCGCGCCCGGATCACTTTCGCACCCCCCCCTCTCTACCTTTATCACCGCCCCTGAGGAACGGGTCTCCCATGGAGCTGGCACTGCACCCTGCCGTCACCCTCCGCCCCGGCACCTTCGCCGTGGTGGTGGCACCGCCGGAGGCCGTCCTCCGTGTGATCAACGGAAGCGAGGACCTGCAGCGCTTCCTCTTCCTGTACGTGTGCGGGAACATGTCCCGGCTCCTCTCCGGGATCCGGTGCCGTTCCCCCTCCTTCCAGGTCCGCCGGTCCTTCACCGTCTTCCAGCTCCTCACCATCCTGGAGGAGGCCCACCACACCGTGATCTTCGTGGAGCACGACCCCGGCCTCTACGAGGATGCCGGGCAGATGCCCGCGGAAGTGGCGCTCGCCCTCTCCCAGGCAGCCCGGACGGCGCTCGTCATCCTCTACACCCCGGAACCTGACCCCACCCTGGACGCCCTCTCCCAGCGGGCGGACCGGATCCTCTTCCTCCCCGGCATCGCCGCGGCAGGGCCGTACCGGGGGGCAGCCGGCCGGGGGGCCGCCCGGACGCCCCTCGCCGCCACCCAGACCACGCTGGAGGGATTCGCACGGGACGGAGCTTCGTGAGCGTGAGGCTGGGGGTCGCCGCCGTGGCCGACCGGTGGCTCCGGGCCCGCCGGGCCATGCGGAAGGAGGACCAGTCCTACGCCGAGGAGCTGGCTGCCATGGCGAAGCGGCATACGAGCGAGGGGTTCTATGCCTTCGATGACCCGCTGGAGGCGGCCCTCTTCTCGGTGCTCGTCGAGCTCCTGAAGGAACGGGACCGGGAAGAGGACCAGGAACGGGACCGGGAACCGCATCAGGGACTGGACCGGGGCCGGGACGATGCGGATCCTTGACTGCTGGTACCGGGGCGCCGTCCACCTCTGGGCAGAGGACGGGGGCAGGCGGGCCCTCACCCGGGTCCCGTATCCCCGCACGTTCCTCTTCCACCTCCCGGATCCCCACCGGTACCGGGAGATGCTGGAGGCTCTTGCCGCCGCGTTCCCGTTCGAAGAGTGCACCTTCCGGACGGTCTCCGGGCCGGTGGAGGGCTACCGCATCGGGGCCGGGCGGGAGGTGGCGGAGCGGATCGAGCAGCAGACCCGGTACGAGGCCGAGCTGTACAACGTGGACGTGCGGATGGACCAGCGGTACCTGGCTGAGGAGGGGCTCGTCCCCTGCACCGCGGAGGGGGAGTCCCGGTTCACTCTCGCGACGGACTTCCCGCTGCGGACGATGGGGGTGCGGGTCCGGGGCAGCCCCCACCGGGGTGACCCGGTCACCGACCTGGAGGTCACCGGGGAGGGGCGGGCAGAGCGCTTCGCAGGGAGTGAACGGGACGTGCTGGAGGGTTTCATGGACCGGATCGGCGCACTGGATCCCGATGTAATCCTCTTCCCCTCGGCGGAGGGCTGGATGGACCGGGTCGTGCGGCAGGCCCGGGCCCTCGGCGTCGGGGACACCCTCAGCCGGACCGGCCGGTACCGCTCGATGGAGGAGCGGTCCTACTGGAGCTACGGCCGGGTGTACCACAAGGGGAAGGCCCTGATCCCGGAGGGCCGGATCCTGATCGACACCGACCACTCCTTCGTGTACCGGGAGGGGGGGATGCGGGGCGTCATCATGGCGGCCCGGCTCTCCGGCATCTCCCCCAATCTCTCCGCCCGGTTCACCCCGGGTACCCTCATCTCCGGCTACGAGGTGTACGGGGCCCTCCGGGAGGGGATCGCCGTCCCCTTCCGGAAGCGGGACGCCGAGGGGCTGCGTGACGTAGCCGAGCTCCGGAGCTGCGACCGGGGCGGGATGATCTTCCAGCCGCACCCCGGGGTGTACGGCGGCGTGGACGCCATGGACTTCACCTCCCTCTATCCTGCCATCATCGTCCGGCACAACCTCTCCCCGGAGCTCCTGGACGGCCGGCCGGGGCAGGGGTTCCTGCCCCGGGTGCTCGCCCCCCTCCTGGACCTGCGGATCGAGACCAAGCAGCGGAAGAAAACCGATCCCTCAGTGGCAGGGATCGACGCGGTGCTGAAGTGGATGCTCGTCACCTGCTTCGGCTACACCGGCTACCGGAACGCCAAGTTCGGGCAGATCCAGGTCCACGAGCAGATCACGGGGACCGCCCGGGAGATCCTGGTCCGGACGAAGGAGATGGCCGAGGAACTGGGTTTCGAGGTGCTCCACGGGATCGTGGACTGCGTCTGGGTCCGGGGGGAGGGGATCCGGGAGCTGCAGGAGCGGGTGGAGCGGGAGACCGGGATCCCGGTGGAGTGCGAGCGCTACGACTGGATCGCGTTCCTCCCCCAGGCTGACGGCAGCGGCCACTACAACCGGTACTTCGGCCGCCTGGCCGGAGGAAGCGTGAAGGTGCGCGGGATCGCGCTCCGCCGGGGGGACACACCGGAGTACCTGCGGCGGATGCAGGGGGAGATGCTGGACGCGCTGGTGCAGGCCCGCTCCCCCGGGGAGATACCGCACCTGGAACCGGAGGTCCGGGGGATCCGGGACCGGTACCTGGCCGGGCTTGCGGCTGCGGACCCGGGCGAACTCGTGATCCGGCGCCGGGTCAGCCGGCTCCGGTACGCCCACCGGTGCCTGGAGGAGGCGGCAGTGGAGGCGTACCGTCGGCAGGGGATCGACATCGCCCCGGGGATGGAGATCGGGTACGTGGTCCGGGACGCCCGGCACTGGGCAGTGGACGTGGCGGATGCGTCATCGTCGGTGGATCTCGCCTTCTACCGGCTCCTGCTGGAGAAGGCCTGGGAGGAGGTGGCGTTTGTCTTCCGGGCGGCGGGTGCAGCGGATCCTGCACCGGTGCAGGTTCTTCTCCCGAGGGCGGAGAAGGAACCGACCATGCACCAGACGGCGGGAGAAGCGACCACGCCGGATTCCGT
>JAJRDF010000055.1 GCA_028678555.1 Methanomicrobiales archaeon | reverse complement strand
GACCGGCTGAAGGGCGAGGACTATGGTCTCACCTTGCTGGACGCCGAGGGAGCTCAGGGCCCGGTGACGATCCTCTTCACGGTGGTAAAGCGGCAGGACCTGCCCAGGGTCGTCGGGATCATCAAGGAGTTCAACCCCCACGCGTTCTACTCGGTGGAGGACGTGCGTCATGCCAGCGAGGGTGTCTTCCCCCGCAGTTCCGGCGGGTTCTTCCGGAGTTACCTGGATCCCCAGCGGTTGTTCAGGAAAAAGAAGTGAGAGAGTGGTGTTTCAGATCCGGTCGATCCCTTCTGCCGAGGTGAGCCTGGCCCTGCAGGCGCTGCAGAAGGCTTTCTTCCGGTCCAGCTCCCCCAGGGTCGCCGGGTGGTGCATCACGCATTCCCTGCTGGCACAGTGCTCCAGCCCGAAGAGGTGCCCGATCTCGTGGGCTCCCTCCCTGACCAGGCGCCCCACCAGGTCGGCATGGTCGTCCTCGCGGCCATAGAACCGGTTCTCCAGCCGTGCGATGGAGACGACGGCGGCACCCACCGATTCCCGGGCCAGGCCGAAGACAAAATCCTGCCGGGGCAGGCAGAGGTCCTGGGAGACCACGAGGAGCACCGGTTCGGTGATTCCCTGCTGCCGTTTGTAGAGCTGGATGCGGGAGAGGATCTTCTGGGCATCGTACTGGTTCCGGGACGGGTCAAACCCGTTCAGGAAGAAGCGGTGCTCGGCCATCTCCACGGGCATCGCAAGAAGCGAGGAGAGGCCCCGCACCGCGGGGCGCTGCAGGCCGACGGGGGCCTGCGGATCCCAAAAGATTTTGATGCGCATTACCATATGTCTGGTAATGTCCCCGTATAAACGTATTGAGCGTCAGATCGGGGAGTATATCGCGGCCCGTTACCACCGCGTGGTGGAGGTGGGGATCGGCAGTGCGCCGGAGGCGGCCCGGGTGATTACGGCTGCAGGGGGGATCGTCACGGCCACCGACATCCGCCCGGCGGCAGACGGCATCCGGGTGATCCGGGACGATATTTTTTCCCCTGATGAGAGTCTCTACCGGGGAGCCGACCTCCTCTACGCCATCCGGCCCGGCGTGGAGATGGTTCCCCCCCTGGTGGCACTGGCCCGGCGGGTGAACGCCGACCTGCTGGTGTACCACCTGGGAAACGAGATCTACGGGGACGGGGGCACACTCGTGGACTGCGGGGTGGTCCTCCACCGTTACCACACCGCTCAGAAGAGCGAGGACTGACCGCCCGGAGCCTTCTTCGCCGGCTTCCCCTCCCGGGCCGGCTTCTCTGCTTTGCCCGGCCGCTCCTCGGCCTTCTCCCTCCTTGCCCGGGCTTTCACTACCGCCTCGGCCTTTGGCCGGTCATGGAGAAAGAGCGTCAGCTCATCGGCGTCCAGGGAGAGGAGGTCCGTGTACCGGTCCGGATTCCGCTCCACGAGGAGGGCAATGAGGGTCAGGTACTCGTCCCGGAGGGCAGCATCGGAGAGGTGCGTCATCCCCGAGAGGCGACGGACGAGACCGGTCCGGAGGGCTTTCTGCTTCCGGGCCCTGCCCATCCGCCCCCAGCGGGACGGCGGGGTGATCCGGGCATGGATCCCCCGTCCCGCCGCGGCATCCATGGTGCCGAGAAGGAGGAGTGCACTCGCGTACCGCCAGAGGGGGAAGTACTGCCGGCGGAAGGTCAGCCCCAGGAACTCGTCGGCCCGGGAGAGACACCGGTAGGCCTTCCACCGGGAAGGCAGGTCCTCGAGGTGCGAGAGGCTCCCCTCGATCCACTGGACCAGCGTCGAGGGGGTATCATCGAATCCGTAGTACTCCTGCATCAGCCGGCGGTCATCGGTGCCCCGGTAGACGCTCGTCACCAGGTCAAAGATGCTGGGGCGGTCATCCTTCTCCGAGGAGAGGAGATCCCCCTCCTCCAGGGACTCCCTGCCCGCGGCCGCGGCATGGAGCATGGTGATGGCTGCCCTCACATCCCCGCCGGCCCGGGCAGCCACCTGGGTGAGCACCGTTTCACTGCACCGGATCTTCTCCATCGTGCAGATGAACTTCAGCCGGGGGACGAGGGACCGTGCCTGGACGGCCCGGAACTGGACCGGCTCGCAGAGGGAACGGAGCTCGGGAGGGATACCGTAGGGATCGTTGGCCACGAGGATGATGGGCTGCCGGGACCGGCGGATCGTGTCGATGATGCCCCGGGCACCCCCCCGATCGGCGTTGCCCTGCAGGTTGTCGGCCTCGTCCAGCAGGATCAGTTTCCGGGTCGCCCCCGACAGGGATGCGGTGGTGCTGGAGGATCCCGCCACCCGGTCGATCACTGCCTTCGTCCGCTGGTCACTGGCGTTCAGCTCGAGGATTTCCCAGCCCATGTCCCGGGCCAGGGCGTAGGCCGAGGAGGTCTTCCCGGTGCCCGGCTTCCCGTAGAGAAGGAGGGGTTTTGACCCCCGGGTCCAGGACTTCGCCCAGTCAAAGATCTGCCGGACGGCGGCGGTGTTGCCGACGATATCCTGCAGCCTCGCGGGGCGGTACTTCTCCGCCCAGTCCATACGCATCCATGGGGCCGAAATGAAATAAATTATCTCTCATGAACGCGGATGCTCAATGGAAACGGCGGGGGTGGCATGGCCAGGCAGATCTGTTCCATTGATGCGGTGGCCCGGTCGGTCCGGGAGTACGAGGGGGTCACCCGGAAGCATGCCATCGGCGAGATGATCAAATCCCTGAAGATCGATGCCCCCGATGTGGTGGCCTCGTTCGGGGACGATGCTGCGGTCATCCGCCACGGCGATGAAGCACTGCTCCTCGCCGCTGACGGGATCTGGAGCAGGCTCATGGAAGCGGATCCCGAGTGGGCGGGATTCTGCTCGGTGCTCGTGAACATCCACGACATCGCCGCCATGGGGGGGCGGCCGCTGGCCCTCGTGGACATCCTCTCCCTCTCGGACGACCGGATCCGGGACAAGGTCACCCGGGGGATGCTCTCTGCGTGCGAGAAATTCAATGTCCCCATCGTGGGCGGTCACCTGCACCCGGATACCCCCTATTCTGTCATTGACGTGGCCATCCTGGGTATTGCGAAGCTGGATTCGGTCATCTACAGCCACACGGCACAGGCCGGCGACCACGTGATCGCGGCGGTGGATCTGGAGGGCCGGGTGCATCCCGCGAGCCCGCTCAACTGGGACTCGGTGACCATGAAATCCGCCGAGCAGGTGAGGGCCCAGATCCGTGTGATGCAGGATCTCGGGGAGGCCCACCTGGTCACCGCGGGAAAGGACATATCCAACCCCGGCATCCTGGGTACACTGGGGATGCTTCTCGAGGTGAGCGGGAAGGGTGCGGTGATCGACCTGGACGACATCCCCAGGCCGAACCTCATGCATTACAACCTCTCCTTCGAGCACTGGGTGCGCATGTATCCCGGGATGGGTTTCATCCTCACGGCGAAGAAGGAGCACGTGGCAGAGGTCCGCAGGCGCTTCAGGAAGGTCGGCATGACCGCAGCCACCATCGGCCACGTGAACGGGGACCGCCACCTCTGCATCCAGTACCGGGAGGAGCAGGCGTCGATCTTTGACCTGGGAAAAGAGAGTATCATGGGGATCGACACATGGCTCTCCGCGTCGTTCCCGTGACGGTGGGTATCGGCGTTGCCGCCGGTACAGGGAAGATCCTCGGGAGCCTGGCCTTGGTATCAGCGGGAGTCCGGGTCGAACTCTTTGCCCGGCCCGGCACCATCCCAGCCGGTACCCCCGGGGTCGTTGTCCGGGAGGATCCGCAGCCTGAGGAGGGCTTGGTCCGGGCCCTGATGGACGGTGGGATCGACGCGGCCGTACGGGGAACGCTCCCGTCCTCCACCACCCTCTCCTTCCTGAAAAAGGCTTCAGGGGTACCGAACCTCCTCCGGATCGCTCTCCTGGAGACAGGGGACGGGAGGAAGTTCCTCCTAGCCCCCGTGGGCGTGGACGAAGGGTGGACCGTGGCCGAGAAGGTGGAACTGGTGGAACGGGGGAGGGAGATGGCGGCCGCCGTGGGCCTCCCCTCCACCGTCGCGGTCCTCTCCGGCGGCCGGACGGGGGACCGGGGCCGGCACGAGCAGGTGGACCGGAGCCTGGCCGAGGCGGAGCGGGTGGCAGCCCTCACGAAGGCGACCCACGCCGAGATCCTGATCGAGGACGCGGTGGGCCGCTTCGGCATGATCCTTGCCCCCGACGGGATCAGCGGCAACCTGATCTTCCGGACCCTTGTACTCCTGGGCGGGGGGAAGGGCCACGGTGCCCCCGTCGTGAACATCGGGAGAACCTTTGTGGACACCTCGCGCGCCACGCCGGACTACGGAAGGGCGATAAATCTGGCGGCATCCCTCGCAAAACGTAAAAAAAGCACGTAGCGGGTTTCGATTTATTCCACAGCCATTTTATACCGTTGTTTTCTCAACGGCCAATTTGGAGCTGGTATGGCAAGAGACGGACGCAGACGGCTCCGTCGAAGGATACGGGGGTTATTTTTTGAGATAATTGAAAGATAGATTTAAATACTGGCGCATCTACCATAAATCTTGAGGTGAAATCGAGAATGGCTGATTTACCGATTGCTGCGGTTGTCCGGATCGCGAAGAAGAATGGGGCCGAGAGGGTGGGCAGCGATGCTGCCGCGGCGCTGGTGGCCAAGGCGGAGGCGTATATCGCCAACCTGACGAAGGAGGCGAACCGCCTGGCCCAGCACGCCGGAAGAAAGACGATCAAGGAAGAAGACGTGGATCTGGCCGCCAAGTCCTGAATCCCTCTTTTTTCCAGTTTCTTATTATCTCCATCTTTTCTGGGAGCTTTGGCGCTTCTCTCAATTCTGATTCCGGATTGGTGGTCCATCCTCATCGGGGGAGGGCAGACGGGAGGGGCCAAGCGCCCCCTCCCGGGGGGCTCCAGCCCCCTCCCGGTCCCACCCCCGTGAGGATAGTCCCTTCTGCCTGTTTTCACGATAACGACGGAAAATTGTTCAATGGTAGGGATATTCCGACTGAGGGGGTGATCCCCACACCCCTCAGAAGCTTCCCTTGGTGCTGGGTACACCCCGGACCCGGGGGTCCGGGGCCACGGCCTGGGAGAGGGCCCGCCCGCAGGCCTTGAAGATCGCCTCGATCCGGTGGTGGTCGGACCGGCCCGTGCAGGTCACGTGGAGGGTGATGCCGCCGTGCACCGCCAGGCTCCCGAAGAAGTGCTCGAAGAGGTCGGACGGGATCCCGCCCGTCTCCGGGAGGGAGAGGGGGGCATTCCAGGCCAGGCAGCCCCGCCCGCCGCAGTCCACCGCCACCTGGGCCAACGCCTCGTCCATGGGGATGGCGGCAAAGCCGAACCGGGCGATCCCCTTTCCGTCCCCCACCGCCTTCTTCACGGCCTGGCCCAGCACGATCCCCATATCCTCCACCAGGTGGTGGGGGTCCACGGCCAGATCGCCCTCTGCCTTCACGTCCAGGTCAAACCTGCCATGGGTGGCCCAGGCCTCCAGCATGTGGTTGAAGAACGGGATACCGGTCTTTACCCTGCACTGCCCTTCCCCGTCCAGTACCAGGGTCACCCTGATCTCAGTCTCCTTCGTCCGTCGTTCCACCGCAGCCTTCCTCACCGGCATACTTCCATCGCCTCACGCACGCTGATCTTCCCGCTGTACAGGGCGGACCCCAGCACCACGCCCGCGGCACCCATGTCCCGGAGCAGGGCCACGTCGGTGGCGGACGAGATCCCCCCGGCCACCACCACGGGGAGCCGGGTGGCTTCAAGGAGCCTCCGGACGGGTTCCGGCCGGATGCCCTGCTGGAGCCCCTCCACGTCCACGTTGGTGTACAGGAGGGATCCGGCTCCCGCGGCTTCAAGCTTCCCTGCCCAGGCCAGGTAGTCCCCTGCAGGCTCCTGCCATCCCCGCACCACCACCTGCCCGCCCCGGGCATCCACCCCGGCCATTACCCGTTCCGCCCCGTACTCGGATGCAAGGCGGGTGACAGCGCCCGGGTCCCGGATGGCCAGCGTGGAGAGGATCACCCGGTCCACGCCGGTCTCCAGCCAGCCCCGTGCATCCCCCAGGGACCGGATCCCCCCGCCCAGCTGGATGAAGACCTCCTCCTCCCGGATCAGGCGGCGGATCACATCCGCGTTCCTGGCCGCATCGCCGAAGGCGCCGTCAAGGTTCACGATATGGAGCGCCCCAGCGCCCTCCTCCAGCCACCGCCGGGCACACGCCAGCGGATCGCCGTAGGAAGTGGCCGTCTCCCGCCGGCCCTGGACCAGCTGGACGCAGGTGCCGCCCAGGATATCGACGGCGGGGAAGACCGTGGTCACCAAGCTCACCGCACCATCCGGTCGATGGGCATGACCAGGATGTCCCGGGCCCCTTCCCGCTTCAGCCGGGTGATGAGGGCGTAGATCCGGTCCTCCTCCACCACCGCGTGGACGGCCACCAGGTCCTCGTCGGAGGCCACGTCCATCACCGTGGGACCCGAGAGGCCGGGGAGCACCTTCCTGACCCGGCCGAGGGACGAGCGGCTGACGTTCATCATCAGGTAACACTGCCCCCGCGCCCGGACCACCGATTCCAGGGCCAGTGCCACCTCGTCCATCTTCTCCCCTTTCGCCTGCCGGGAGCCGGGGTTCCCGATGAGATACGTGGAGGTGGGGAGCACCTCCTCCACCACCCGCAGGTGGTGGGTGCGCAGGGTGTCTCCCGACGCGGTCAGGTCCACGATGGCATCGGCGATCCCCAGGTGGGGTGTCGCCTCGCAGGCGCCGCCCACCTGGACCACCCGGACCTCCACTCCCTTCCCGTCGAAGAACTCCCGGGTGATCCGGGGGAACTCGGTGGCGATGCGGGCACCCCGGAGATCTCCCGCGGACCGGAGCCGGGAATCCTCCGGCACCGCGAGGACGAGGCGTGCAGTCCCGAACCGCAGGTCCAGGATCTCCTCCACCCTGACGCCGCGTTCCCTCACCATGTCCTGCCCGGTGATCCCCAGGTCGGCGATCCCGTTGGCCACGTACTCCGGGATGTCGGCGGGCCGGGCAAAGATCACCTCCACGTGGGGGTCTGACGTGCCGGCGACCAGCCGCCGGTCGTTCCCCTCCCCCACATGGAGCCCGCTCTTCTCCAGGAGCTCCCGGGTGGGTGCGGCGATCCTCCCCTTGGAGGGGATGGCGAGCCTGACCCTCTCAGAAGGTGGAGAGCTCACCGTTGATGACCTTCCCCGTGATGCAGGTGACATCCTCGAGCTGGGCATCGATGATGGCCTCCACCTCACTCGCCACCTTCCTGAACTTCACGCCTGCTTTCGGGATGATCTGGGCCGACGCGACCAGGGGCTGGTCGATGGGATTCCCGATCTGGGAGAGGATCCGGATGTACAGCTCGTCGATCCCGTCCACCTGTGCCACGCAGTCCCGGGCCACCTGGGTGGCCAGCAGGTTGTAGATCTTCCCGATGTGGTTGATGGGGTTCTTCCCGCTGGTGGCCTCCATGGACATGGGCCGGTTGGGGGTGATGAGCCCGTTGCACCGGTTGCCCCGGCCCACGGAGCCGTCGTCCCCCATCTCGGCGGAGGTGCCGTTCACCGTGAGGAAGACCGATCCCCTGTCCGGGTCATCGGCGGTGTTCACGTCCACCTTCACCTGCCGGCTGGTGTGCTTCCGCGCCACCTTGCTGATCTCGTCGGCCATCGTCTGTTTCAGCTCCAGGTATTCCCGGATCCCGGAGCAGTAGCGCCCCACCATGGCCACGGCGAGGGTGAGGGAGATGGTGTCGGAATCGCGCAGGCCCATGATCTTCACGTCCTGCCCGATGGCCGGGTACTTCTTCCGCAGGGGCCCGTCGATGAAGTCCGAGACCGCCTTCACGATGGTCTCCGTCTCGGAGAAGGGTGCATGGCCGACGCCGAAGGAGGTGTCGTTGGCCCGGGGCTTGTGCTCCTGGCAGGGCCGGAAGACATCCCGGAGATCGGTGGATCCCTCGCCCAGCCGGCCGTCCACGATGACATCCTGCTCCATGTTGGCGTTCGTGAGCGTGGTGCGGATGTACTCCCTGGCCGCATGGATGGCGATGGTATCTGTTGGTATGTGGATCCCGTTGAACTGTTTCGTTGCCCTCCCCACCAGGAGCACGTAGATGGGCCGGATGACCTTGCCGCCGCCGAAGGCCGGTATCGTCTCCCCGCCCACCACCTCGCCCTGGTCCGTGTTGTGGTGGAGGACCGCCCCGCACTCCTCCATATAGGCCCTGCAGAGTGCCCGGCTCACCGACTCGGCGATCCCGTCCATCAGGCTGTCGGGGTGACCGATGCCCTTGCGTTCCACGAGTTCGATGCGCTGCTGCTCAATGGGCGTCTGTTCCAGGTTCTCCACGCGGATATTCCTGCTCATCTGGTTCCTCTCGTCCGGGGGTATGCTATCCTAGTAGATAAGGGGAGGAGATCATAAAACCATATCCTCCGGCACCGGGAGAGGCTGAACTCACGATGTGCATCATCACTGGA
>JAJRDF010000054.1 GCA_028678555.1 Methanomicrobiales archaeon | reverse complement strand
CGGTGCTGGACGTCGGGCGATCCCCGGATCCCGCCCTGTTCGTGAACGCGGGGAAGAACTTCTTTGAGAAGGTGGAACAGAAGCTGAGAAGGCTCTGAGCGGGCACTCCTCTCACACATTCGGTTCTCCGCTCAGCGGGAGGGGGCGCCCCCCTCCCGGTCCCACCCCCGTGAGGATAGCCGCTTCCATCGGTTTTCGGGCAGCGAGCCTCCAGTAGGATGAACTGGTACAGAACGGCTCAGTCTATCCTCATCGGGGGAGGCGTCGGGAGGGGGCAAAGCCCCCTCTCGGTCACGGGAGCAAAGAAACGACTCTTCCCCTTCCCAGCGGATTTATGTGATTGTGGCCGGGAGGGGGTATGCCACCTCCCGGGTCCCACCCCCGTGAGGATATCCACTTCCAATGGTGTTCCGGCAATTATTCCTTCAAGGGTTATCCGGAGACAGAAAGGCTCAGCCTATCCTCACCAGGGGAGGGCATCGGGAGGGGGCAGGGCACCCTCCCTGTCACCAAAGCGAAGAAACGACTCTTCCTGTGACGGAGTGCCCTCAGGGAGAATCCTTCATTCCTCGTCAATCATGGCGATGATCCGCCGGCAGGCCTCCTGCACCCCCCCCTCCACCGCGGGATCCAGGCCGATGGTGTACCCGCCGGGCGCTCCCCCTTCGATTCCCACGATCACAATCTCAGGTGCGATCCCCAGTTCCCGGGCCACCTGGATGGCCTCCACCACTCCCAGGTCATGCAGCGAGAGGGGGAAGAGCCGGGACGGGGGCAGGGCCCGGAATATCCGGACGTCTCCCGGTGCCCCCATCCCCTGGGTGGCATCGACGATGATGATCCGGTCTGCCCCCTCCATCAGGGGGATAAGACCAAGCCCACCCAGCCCCCCCTCCACCATGTCCAGATCAGGGCGGATCTCCTGGAGGAGGGCCATGACCCGGAGGCCGGCCGCATCGTTGCCCAGCAGAGGATTACCGCAGGCAATGATCCGTGTCCTTCCCTTCATCGAAAGCTCCCGTGCAGGGATCCGGTGCCCCGCCTCTCCCCCGGGCCGTGCAGGATAAACGGAGGGAGAATCCCCGTCCCCGCACGGTCCAATATCATAGGCTTATCATGGAGGGAACATATACATTGGTCCAGGTGGTTCGATGCGGGCCTCCATGAAACTGGAGATGAAGGATACCCCGGGCCAGCTGGTCTCGGTGCTGACCCCCATCTCGGAATGCGGGGGCAACATCATCGCGGTCATCCACCAGCGGGACCCTGACTCTGACTCCGGTGTGCTGGATGTGCAGATCGTCCTGGATCTCCCCGAGGGGCGCCTGGACGATCTGGTAGGGCAGATCAAGAGGCGCGGGGTCACCATCACGCGGATTGGGAAGGAACGGCTCTTCCTCCAGCGATCGCTCCTCATGATCGGCCATATCATGCACACCGATATCAGCGACACCGTGGACCAGATCGACCGTACCGGGTACGCGGAGGTCTCCGAGCTCTCCCTCGTTATGCCTGCCATCAACGAGCGGTCCAGCGCCCGCATCACCCTGAAGACCGCCACTGCCACTGACATGAACAAGGCGGTGGCCCTCCTCCGGAAAGTCTCGGCAGCAAAGGAGATCCTGATCGTGGAACCGCTGGAGGAGTGCGGATGAGGATCGCGATCCTGGGGTTCGGTTCGGTGGGAAGGGGCATCGCCCGGGTGATCCAGGAGAAGGATCCGGGGATCACCGTCACCGGACTCGCCGATTCCCGGAGCGGTATCATGGACCCGGAGGGGATCGACCTTCCCGCTGCACTGGACCGGAAGGAGAAGAAAGGCCTCTGCGGGGACCGCCAGGTCTCACCCCTGAATGTGGTGGACGGGGCCGAGTACGATGCCCTGGTGGAGGTGTCCCCCACCCGGATCGATGACGGGGAACCGGCCACGACGCACATCGTCCATGCCCTCTCCCGGGGGAAGCACGTGGTCACCTCCAACAAGGGGCCCATCGCCCTGGCCCACCGACGGCTCCACGCGCTGGCCGTCTCCCACGGGGTCCAGCTCCGGTACGAGGCAACGGTGTGCGGGGCGATCCCCGTGCTCCACATCCTGCAGCACGATCTCCTCGGGAACCAGGTACAAGCCCTCCACGGGGTCATGAACGGCACCTGCAACTTCATCCTGACCCGGATGGAGGACGAGGGCCTCACCTACGACCAGGCACTCGCCGAAGCGCGGGAGATGGGGTATGCGGAGGCAGACCCCACCTACGACGTGAAGGGGATCGATGCCGCGCTGAAGCTCGTGATCCTGGCGAATACGGTCTGGGACCTGGGGGTCACGCTGGACGACGTGGAGATCACCGGTATCGACCTGATCACGCCCGAGGCCATCCGGCTCGCCTGCGACAGGGAAACCACGATCCGGCTCATCGCCGAGGCCATCCCGGAGAAGGGTCTGCTCCGGGTCTCGCCCCGGATCATCCCCCAGGGCCATCCCCTGCTGGTGGAAGGGACACTCAACGCTGTCACGCTCCACACCGACCTGGCCGGCGAGCTCACCTTCATCGGGAAGGGCGCAGGGTCCGTGGAGACGGCCAGCGCGGTCATCGGCGACCTCCTCTACCTCGGGGAGCACCATGCCGGGGCTCATTGAGCGGCGGAAGGAATACCTGGAGCTGATCCGGCGGTTCACGCTGGAGCAGGGCTACTTCACGGTTAGCGATATCGCGGAGGAGGCAGGGGTTCCCCGGTCCACCGCCCAGGACTGGATCACCCGCCTGATGGACGAGGGATGCGTGGTCCAGAAGGAAGGGAAGCGGGGGCGGGCACCGGCCCGGTTCCAGGCAGTGAGCGTCCTTCCCCGGAGCGCCTGCCGCCGGATCTTCACCACCATCGACGGGGACCGGGTGGAGATCTACCACGAGTGCCTCTCCACGGGCAGTGCCGCGTTCTGCGAGTTCCACCACCGGCAGGCGGGGGGGATCCTCTCCCGGGTCTCCCGGGACGGCACCCTTCTCCGGGAGTGCGCCACCCTGGGTGAGGCCGACGCCAGGATCGGACTCCATCCCTCACCGGCCGTCGGCGTAGTCGGCCTGCGGAAGGAGGGGGATACCATTGTGCAGCGGATCCGCTGCATCGGCGGTCCCGCCTACTCCCTCACCGACATGATGGGGATGGCTGCCGGCGTGGAGCGGGTGGATCTCCGGAAGGACGGGATGCTCGTCGAGGGCGAGGTCACCACCCGGGCCCTCCGGTACGTGGCCATTGGCATCGACGATACCGATTCCAGGGAGGGGGGGGCCACCTTTGCCGTATCCCTGGCCCTCCTGCAGCAGGTCTCCTCCCTCCCGGGCGTGATTCCCATCGGGCACCACGTGGCCATGCTCTACCCGGACCTGAAAGAGAAGACGGGCGGCAACTCCTGCAGCTTCATCGAGGTGGCGGTGGCACCGGAATCCTGCCAGGTGGTGCAGGACCGTTCCCTCCGGTTCATCTCCGACGAGTCCCTCTCACCGGAGTGGGGGCTCGCCGTGAAGACGGGGTTCACGGTCCCGATGGAGCTGCGGGAGTACGGGAACCGGGTGCGCCGGCAGGTGGTGACCCGCAAGGCCGCCGTCGCGGTGGCAGAGCACTGCGGGATTCGCATCGAGGGCGGAAGAGGGGTCATCGGGGCGGTGGCCGCTCTCTCCTTCATCGGCCTGGAGACCCCGGTGCTCCTGGATCCCACGCGGGAGATCCGGGGGGATACGGGGCGGTGAGGGGACGCGGTACCGGCGTCCTTTATCCCGGGGGAGAGGCCATGGAAGCGAAAGATCCTTTCGAACGGCTGAAGAACCGGATCCTGAAGTACACCGGCAGGTTCACCGTTCCTGATATCGCCCGATACCGCAAAATCCAAGGGAAGAAAGCAGGAAGGTGCATCTTCATCGGGTGTACCGAGCCCATCGCCTGGGAAGATGCACAGGGTGGAAACTTCCTCTGCGAGGGGCATTACCTCACCGTGCGCCGCTGGGTGGAGGAAGCCCGGTCCGGCTACCTCTGAAACCCGGGGGAACGGGATCGCAACGGGACGGGTCAGCAGATACGCCACGGCAGGGCGAGGAACCGCTCCACCACCCATTCATTCCTGACCTCGGGATGGAAGAGGATCCCATAGAAGGGAAGTTCAGGGTGTCGCATCGCCTGGATGCAGTGATCCGACTCCGCCAGCACAAGGAAGCGTGGCGGGGGAGTGACCCCGGCCCCGTGGAGTTCGTAGGCTGGGAACCTCTCATGGCCTTCCAGGAGAGGATCCCGGCGGGTGCACCGGACCTCTGTCGTGCCGATCTCCTGTGAAGGGGTGAGGGATCCCCCGAATGCCAGTGCCATTGCCTGCATACCGGCGCAGATACCGAGGACAGGGACCCTGACCTCCTTCATCCATGCGAAGGATGCGGGTTCTGCCGCAAAGGCATTGTCCCGGAGGGCAGTGCCACAGAGGATGATCCGTTCCACGGCGGCGAGATCCTGACGGGAAAGATGCGAACGGTGGCGGACCTGCACGGGAAAGCCGCTCCGGCGCACAATCCCTGCCACGGGTTCCACGAATTCGTAAAGAGAGAGTGAGCCTTCCCGGTAGCAGAGGTCCACGATCAGGATCATTTCTCCTCCAGCGCTGCCCGGGTGATCCGGTACACGCCCCGGTCGGTACGGTACGCAGTTTCTGCCTCCTGCACGACGATCCGTTGCCGGAAGAACGGGGCATCCAGAACGAACGTCTCGTACTCCCCTCCCTCGCCCGTGAGGGTGATCCGGTGGGTGCAGGCAATCACCTCCAGTTCCCTGATTGTATCCCGGTCCAGTTCCCGGCCCAGCCATGAGGCATCGAAGGGACTGGAGAAGACGCCGGTGATCACCGCACGGAAGCCAAGGGAGAGCAGGTTCTGCAGGTACCGGTGCGGATCCGTATGCCAGAGGGGGTTGAAGCACCAGAGGTCCAGGTCAGCGCAGATCCGCTGGATCCGGGATGCCTGGTACAGCGACTGGAGGGCACCGGTCACCACCCCCTCAATCCCGTGCCGGTCCATGGCCAGCCGGATCACGGATCTGAGATCCGCCAGCTCTTCCTCCTCCCTCCCTTCCGTCTCCCCCTGCACCAGCGGGAGCCCGGCGGCCTCGGCCTGGAGCGGGACCCACCGGACGTTGGGGGTATGGAACATGTAGCTCTCCTCGTTCCGGGAGAGGACAGAGATCAGGCAGGCCACCTCCTCGTGCTGCATCGCCCGCCAGCAGGCAAACGTGGAGTCCTTCCCGCCCGAGAAGAGCATGCCGAGCTTCATGCTACCGGCCTTCGTGGTACTCACTCTTACCTGGAGAGGGATAAGGGCATCCGATGCCCCCCGCCGCTAAGGATTGTGAAGAGGATGATCATTCCATTTTCCTTGTTCGGTTTTGAGTATTCTCAAGCGTTCCGGTGGGACGCTCCAGAGCGGGGACCTGCGGTCCCCCCCCGTTATTCCACATTCGGTCGGTTTTTCCGGTATCGTGCGGGAGGGGGCTCTGCCCCCTCCCAGACCCTCCCCCGATGAGGATGTCCCTGCCACGTCGGTGAGTGGTACAGGATGTGTCACCAGTTCCAGAAAACTGACGGGGGATGCCCACGCGGCGGGAGCGGAGCCCCCAAGAGCGTCCCCCAGTAGTCATCAACAATCACGAACTACCGACAGATCATGACCCAATACCCCTTCAGGCGTAGCGGCGGGGGCGGTGAGCTCCGGGAGCGTCTCACTGGTAATCAACAATCACAGACGACCGTACCTTCACAGGGCCCCTTTCCGGATTTCCTTTATCTTTCCCCTCTCCCCATTCTTTGTACCTACAGCATCCCCATCCCCGCATGATGTCCACGCACCAGGCCCCTCTCCTCCCGTCTGAATCTGCAGCAGGTGACCGGATCCTCGTCGATCTCCACGTCCACTCCACCTACTCTGCCGATTCGGCGATCCCCATCGGCTCCCTGGTCCGGTGCTGGGAGCGGCACCGGATCCTCTCCGTGGTCTGCGACCATGACGCCCTCGGGGGTTCGCTGGCCCTCATCCGGGCGCTCCGCGGGATACAGGCTGAGGTTCCGGAGATTCCCGCCATGGAGATCACCTCCGCAGGCGGGGAGATTATCGGCCTGTTCCTGAACGAGGAAATCCCGCCGGGCTTTTCTGCAGAGGAGACCATGGATCTGATCCGGGACCAGGGGGCCCTCACGCTGGTGCCCCACCCGTTCTGCACCTACCGGTCCCGGGTGCTCCGCCAGCCCCTCCTTGATGCGCTCTCCGGCCGCATCGATGCCATTGAGGGGTACAACGGCCGGAACACGAGGGATGCCGATAACCTGGCCGCCGTGGAGTATGCCCTGGCACAGGGGCTGCCCATCACTGCCGGGTCCGATGCCCATACGCCCATGGAACTGGCCCGGACCTACATGGTCCTCGAACCCTTTGAAACCCCAAAAGAGTTCCTGGCCGCCCTCGGGTCAGCCCGCATCCATTACCAGAGGACGCACCCCGGCATCCACGCGGTGACCAAAGTCGTGAAGAGGGTGAAGGGGCTGGGGAAGGGCTGGTCGGAGCGGTGAAGACCGCGGAATCACAGTAATCCTGCGGATGGTCCATCACCTCTTCACGGGAGGAATTCCCGGCCTGGCCCGCTTCCCGGTATGGGTGCGGACAGGTGACGGGGATGCTGCGATTTCATTATGCCCGGGGACCATTTCCAAGTATGACTGACTGCCCCCTCTGCCGGATCCCCCGGTTCCTGCTGAAGCCTCGCGAAGCCTTCCAGGAGGCAAAGAACGAGCCCCTCTCGGTCGCGGCCTTCACCCTCATCCCCCTGGTCGTTCTCTTTTCGGTGCTGTTCACCGGGATCAGCGTCCTCCTGTCACCCGGCATCCTCTTCGGGCCGCTGGCGCCGCTGGTCACGGGCTCGGGTCTCCTGGCATCCGGGGCCACCCTTGCAGCACTTCTCGTGGGGATCCTCGTCCTCGTGATCCTCTGCCTTATCGCCATGGTGGTGAAAGCAGCCTGGCTGCACCTCTTTGTGTATGCGCTGGGCGGCCGGCAGGGGCTGGATCAGACCGTGAAGGCGGTTTTTTACGCCGCGATCCCCATCCTCCTCCTGGGCTGGATCCCCCTGGTGGGTCTCATCGCCGGCGCGCTCTGGGCAATCGTGATCCTGATCTTCGGGATCGAAGTGCTGCACGGGGTCAGCAGCGGCCGGGCGCTGGCCGCCGCCTTCCTGGCCTGGATGGTGGGGTTCCTGCTCTTCCTGGTCCTGCCCCTGCTCTTCTTCCTGCCGGTCCGGGTGGTGACCTCAGGGCCGCTGCCCTGATCCCTGGTGGAATGGTCAGAAGAAGATTGAGTCGTCGTCCTCGGCGGCCGGGGGTTCCTCAGGGGCAGGGGGCTCATCCGGGAGATCCGTACCCACGGAGAGCACCGAACCAATGCCATTCGGATCCGGGATCGTCCGGTTGGTCCACAGCACCGTGATCCGTTTCCCGTCGGCGGTCACGTTCTCGTTCCGGTTCTTCAGGAACCGTCCCGGGGTAGAGAGGAGCTGCTGCATCATCTGGTCCAGGTCCCGCCCGGAACTCTCGCTCGCCGGGACGATGGTCCCGATGACACTCGCACCCAGGACCTCGCTGCGGGGGAATCCGAAGATCTGCTCGGCGTAACGGTTGAAGAACGTGATCTTTCCCTCCGGGTCCATGGTGAGGATGATGCTCCCTGCCTGCTCCACCAGGGTGCGGTACCTGGCCTCCGATTCCCGGAGCGGGCCCGTGGAGGCACGGATCAGGACGTAGAGGAGGAGCGCGGCGATGACAAGGAACGCCCATTCGCTCCAGGTACCGGTGGGGTGCAGTACCCACATGGCAGAAATCCAGACGGTTCCGAATACCAGGAAGATCAGGCAGATGACGGCAGGAGAGAGGAGCCCTGTACCGGTAGTTTCTTCTGGAGAGGGGGGACTCACGGGAATCACTGGATGACAGTAGGATGGTGCACCTATAAAAGCGACACGGAGTGTACCTTCACCTATGCGAGGGGCAGGATTCGAACCTGCGGACGTCTGCACGAAAGGACCCTAAATCCTTCGCCTTTGACCTGGCTCGGCAACCCTCGCAGTCTGAAAGGAGGAACCGGGGCGCAATAAACCTTTGTCAGTGCAGTCCGTTACCGGTGGTACCACCGGCGAAACGGTCTCGACGGGATTCCATGCCAGCGTTCAGGGATCCGGCACCATACGTTCTCATTGACATCCTGCGCGGGGCAATGGGGTTCAATGGCAGGGGAAACCGAAAACCATAACACCTTCCCCGGAGCCACCTAACCATGTTGGAGTAACGCCTTGCTCGCCGAGGGACTCCGGATCCTGATTGCGGCATGCGTCTGCTGGCTCAACTTCGTTACGATCGACGTCTTTTTCGGGCTGCCGAAGGAAGGAGGCGTCTCCGGGGCTACCGCCATCGCGCAGGAGATAGAGAAAAAGGGCGGGGCCATCAACGGCGGGTACATGATGGGGAACATCGTC
>JAJRDF010000053.1 GCA_028678555.1 Methanomicrobiales archaeon | reverse complement strand
CCTCCGGGACCAGCACGCGGTGCGGGCGCAGCTCGCCGGGGCAAAGAATCTCGGGGTCTCCAAGGGCGAGATCGAGGAGGCCCTGCGGGTCACATTCCTTCTATCGGGCATGCCGGCCTACGTGTACGGCAAGGCCGCGATGGAAGAGATCATGGAGTGAGGCCTCTTCCTCTTTCCGGGGCAGTGCTGAAGGACCGGTCCTTTTCCCGCGGGGAGACAGGATCCCCTTCTCTCTCATTTCCTGAACGCCCGATCCTCTCCGCCGGGAGAACTCACCCCCGGGCCGGAGAACGGTTCGGGAGCTTTATTGTATCATGCGGGGCCAGCACTGATCCATGCCGATCAAGGTCCTGGCCTTTGCCACCGGCCCCCGGAGGCACGGGAACTCCGAGACCCTCCTGGACTGGGTGCTGGCCTCCATGGGGGAGGAGCCGGGGGTGGAGATCGAGAAGTTTGCCCTCTCCGAGATCCAGGTGAACCCCTGCCGGGGCTGCAACGCCTGCGAGACCCTGAACCGGTGCGTCCAGCGGGACGACATGGACATGCTGCACGACAGGATCGTCGGAGCGGACTGCATCGTCTTTGCCACTCCCATCTACTGCATGGGGATCTGCTCGCAGGGCAAGGCTCTCGTGGACCGGGCACAGGTCTTCCGTTCCCGGAAGTACGTACTGAAACTCCCGGTGGTACCCCCCGAACGGAAGGGGAAGCGCCTGGGGATCTTCATCGCGGCCGCAGGCCAGAAGATGGATTACGTCTTTGACGGCGCCATCATGTCGGTGAAGTGCTTCTTCCACGTGATCGAGATGAAGGACCGGGACATCCGGTACCTGCTGGTGCGGGGCGTGGATGCGGCGGGCGAGGTGGAGACGCACCCCACGGCCCGGGACGAGGCCCGGGCCACCGGGAAGGAGGCCGTGGCCCGGCTCCGGGAGATGCTCGCCCCCACGCCGGGAATGCGATGACCGTCCGTTGGTGCGGACACGGGGAGGGGGCCCTGTGACCGTCCGTTGGTGCGGACACGGGGGAAGGGGCCCTGTGACCGTCCGTTGGTGCGGAAACGGGGAGGGGGCCCTGTGACAATCCGGGTCCTGGCCATCTCGGGAAGTCCCCACCGCCACGGCAACACCGAGACGCTCCTGGACGCCTTCCTGGAAGGGGCGGAGGGGGAAGGGGCGGTGGTGGAGAAGGTGGTCCTCAAGGACCTCTCCTTCACCCCCTGCCAGGGGTGCAACGCCTGCCACCGGAAGGACGGATGCATCGTGCAGGATGAGCTTACCCCCCTCTTTGACCGGATCGCACAGGCCGACTGCCTGGCCCTGGCCTCCCCCATCTACACGATGGGAATCACCGCCGAGCTGAAGGGTCTCATCGACAGGGGCCAGTTCCTCTGGGCCCGGAAGTATATCGCAAAGACCCTGTACTACTCCCGGGACCACCTGCGGCGGCACAAGGGCGTCTTCATCTCCACCGCGGGCCAGTCCTGGGACCATGTCTTTGACGGGGCCTTCCCCATCCTCACCGCGTTCTTCGATATCACCGGGTTCGAGTACTGGGACAACCTGATAGCGAACAACATGGACCGGTACGGGACCATCCGGGGGCATCCCACGGCCCTCGCCGAGGCCCGGGAGAAGGGCAGAAAGGTGGTCCAGGTGATCAGGAAGGCCAGGGGAGAGGATCCCGGTTCAGGGGCCTGATCTCCTGATCACCGGGATGGCCCGGGGCACAGGTCCCCCATGCCCGGGATGGCCCGGGGCACAGGTCCCCCATGCCCGGGATGGCCCGGTCAGGTATGGCAGGTGAAGGACTGGACCGTGTTCTGAAGGGTTGACTGTGCATACTCCTGGCTGAAGATCGTATCAATCTCGATGGCGATGACCCGGTCGCTCTCGGGACAGTACCACCAGATCATGCCACCATGGTAGGGGGTCCCTGAGTTCGTGTACGATACCGGGACATAGCTAGCGGTGTGGCCCAGACGGCTCCCCGTCTCCATTTCCCCCAGCTGGAACTCCGTGATGCCGGGCTGCGTGGCCTTCTCCCCCAGCGAGGCGAGCATGGTGGTGTCCAGGTCGGGCGGCTCCCCGCTGCTTGTGATCCACGTGACAGACAACTGGTCCTGCGGCGGCCCGATGAGGATCTGACCGGAGGTATCTGAGGCTCCCAGTTCCTGGATGGCCCTCTCTTCGGGGTACTGGAAGGTGATGCCATACCTGGCAAAGGAGGGCTGGGACACAGCCGTGGGCTGCACGGCAGGCGGTGCTGCGCCGTTTCCCTCGTGGAACGGCAGGTTCCCCAGGGACATGATCATTCCCCCGAAGAGGAGGGCGATGAGGATACCGAGGATGATTGCCGCGATCACCGAGAGGATGACCCCCAGGAGAAAGATCGTGATGGTCCACTGGACCAGCCCCCAGTTGCCGCTTTTGGGATAATACCGCCGGATGATCCAAAATGAGATATAGAAGACCAGGAGGGAGGCCACCAGGCTGATGAGGATCCCTGCAGGGTTCAGGGCTCCCCCCACCATGCCGGAGATCCCTGCCATGATCACCGAGAGCCCGATGACCACCCATTCACCATACGAGAGTCGCATACGCGATCTGCTGGAGTGGTTGGACCCGGTGTATAAATAGTTGCAGATGGGTGTGGGGTGGATCCCGCAGCGGATCACCCGGGGAGGATTGGGTGGACCGGGACATGACCCCGGGCTGGTCCCCGTGTGATACCGGTGCCTTTCACAGGGAGGAGAGACCCGCGGTGATGGCCCCCATGATGCCGGGGCTCAGGGACAGGGCCACGAGCACAAAGGAGACGGCGATCAGGGCCAGGAAGACGGGGATGCTCCAGGCCAGCACCTTCTTCCCGTCCAGGGGCCCGACCGGGAGCATGTTGAAGGCGGCCAGCATGGCGTTGATCTGCCAGCCAAAGGAGCCGATGAGGGCCAGGATGCCGCCGCCAAGGAAGGCCATCGGAAGGAACAGGATGCAGAGCAGCAGGTTCACGAAAGGCCCCGCCGCCGAGATCCTGCCATTCTGTTCCCGGGTCGGTGACCCGGCGATCATGGTGGCCCCCGGCGCCGCGAACACGACGTGGACAAGGGCAGCCATCACCACCGCGACGAGGAGCATCAGGTTGTCCTTCCGGAACTCGGCCCAGAACCCGTACTTCATGGCCGTGAACTTGTGGGCCATCTCGTGGGCCACGAACCCGATGCCGACGGTCACCGCCGAGACGGCAAAGAGGAGGAAGTATTCGCTGACCGAGAGAGGGGACTCGAGATCGAGATAGAGGAGGGTGAAGGCGATGGAGATAGCAAACCAGGCCAGGGCCAGGTCGCGCCATTCGCGGGGGGGGATCCGTTCCAGCATGTGCGTCCCTCCAGAGGTGGTACCTGATCCCCCTTATCTCCTTGGGTGCAGGGGAGGTTTTTTCACCCCCGGGTCCGGAACCTACACCTATGACTGTGGAGTCCATCCGGCGGGAGATAGACGAGATCGATGCCCGCATCATCAAGCTCATCGCTCAGCGCCAGCAGCTGGCCGGCCGCCTCGCCCACCTGAAGTACCAGCAGGGCCTCCCCATCCACGACGAGACCCAGGAGTCCCGGGTGCTGGCGCGGGCCTTTGACCGGGCCGTGGAGTCCAAGGTGAACCCGGTGCCTGTCCAGCAGATCTTCCATACCCTGGTGGAGATGTCGGAGGAACGGCAGCGGGAGTGCCAGGGCGACGGCAACCTGCCCTGATCCGGGGGCATGAGATCCGGCCGGGGGCCCTAGAGGCCCTCCGTCTGCCGGAACCTGGGATCCTTTGCCGTTACTTCGGCAAACTGCTGGACCATCACCTTCACGGCCTCTGCCATCTCGGTCTGCGGGATCTGGATCCGGAGATCCTGCATGGCGGAGGCCACCCCGTCACCGACACCGAGGGCGGTGCCATAGATCAGCCACCTCCCCCACATGGTGCGATCGGCCTGGCTGTACTCCCGGATCTTCACCATGTCCGACAGGAATGCCCGGAAGGCGTCCCACTGGAGCTTCTCCCGGTACGCGTCCGCCTTCCACCTCCCCAGGAGGGGCCGGGGGAAGAGGGTGGCAGCCAGGCACTGGAAGCCCACCACGTACATCAGCACCTGAGGAGCGGTGATGCCCCCGAATACCACGTCGGGGAGGACTGCGACCACAAAGAGGAATCCCAGGAAAAGGAAGAGGAGCACATCCTTGAACTGCCCGACGCTGCTCCGGTCCTCTCCCCTCATCAGCAATGAAAGGAAGATAACGAAGGCAAAGATGGCAGTGAAGAGTCCTGAGTAGAGGATCGAACCATACCCTTCCCCCAGAAACAGCGGAAGGAATGTCGCGATCAGGTAGAATGCAGCCGCAGCGAGGAAGATGGGGACCACCCGGCGTCTCCCGTCCTCGAAGAATCCGCTGACAGCATCCTCGGGGGGCCTGATGAGGATGCCCAGGGAAAAGGGTCCGGACGCCCCTGACCGGCCCAGCATGCGACGTAAAATAATATCCGCGATGAGCCCCGGGAGGGAACCCCCCCGTTGCAGGACAGAGGTGAAGAGGTCTCCCATCCGTTCCTGGTCAGGGATCCTTGCCTCACCGATGAACCCGAGGAAGGAGAGGACGTTCTGCTCGTAGGTATCCTCTGACATGTAATTGAGGACCTTCATCGGGACCTGGCCATCAGGTTCCCGGGAACCAAGTTCCACGAATCCCTGTGTCTGGAGGTCTAGGACCGTGGCATAGAACCCGTCATAGGTGAAGGTGAACGTATCGCTCCGGAACACCAGGTTGACCACCCAGGGTTTCCGAGCCGGGTTCGGCACTTCGCTCAGGTACCGGGGCACCGTTTCATCAGGTTCCCTCCCATGGACCACATAGAGCAGGAGGAAGAGAAACGGCGTGCCAAGGACAAAGAGAACCGCGGCATATTCCAGGGAGGGGAATGTCCCGAAAGGGTAGGCCAGCGCGACGGCACCAAGGCCCATTGCGAGCGTGACGGCAAAGAGGAGGGCGATCTGGCGGCCTTCCCTCACGGGGCACCTCGCGGGATGGGGGGGATCTGGAGAAACGGGAGGAAAGAGAGCACGCTCTTACCTGCCCCCCGCTCCGCCGCCACCGAAACCGCCGCCTCCCCCAAATCCGCCGCCGCCCCCGCCAAAGCCGCCCCCGCCACCGCCACGGGCGGGGGGGACAAAGGTGGACACCGGCATGAAACCCATGTGGAGTGCCGGGGCGATCTGGACGTCGGGGATATCGATCTTCAGGTCCTTCATGGCCGCGACCACTTTATCCCCGACACCCAGCGCGGTCCCGTACACCAGCCACTCTCCCCACATGGAGATATCCGCAGGCGCGTACTGCCGCATCAGGGCCAGGTCCGAGAGGAACCGGGCGAAGGCATCCCACTGGAGCTTCTCCTGGTAATAGTTCCCCTTCCACTTCCCGAAAAGGGTGGAGGGGAAGGCCCAGGCGACCGCACACTCGATGACCGCGGCGATGCCCAGGAACGCGGCCGGTATGAGGAGCCCGCTGGCCTGGGGACCCCAGACCAGCACCAGGATGGCGATCCCTGCCACGATGGCGGCGCCCAGGAGCAGGGGGACCACCTTCGGCCGGCCATCGATGACAAAGCGGGAAGCGACCGACCGGTCCGGCTGCGTGGAGAGCCCGTCCAGGGAGGCCTTCAGCCGCAGAACCTCGGCCTCCTTCACCCTGTCGGTCAGTGCCGTGTTGGCGATGGCCTGGAAGGATCCCGTGCGGACCACATCGCCATGACCGGCGTTCCGGAGGAAGTTGATCACCCGCTGCTCGTAGGGATCCTCCACCGTTGCCTTCAGGATCCGGATCTCCAGGTCCGGGGTCCGGTCCCTGCCCAGGTTCGCGAGCCCGGAGAGGAGGCCTCCCGAGGGCTTCGGCGCATCCTCCCCGGTGTCCCGGATCTGGAGGATCTTCCGGTGGTGCAGATCCAGGATGGTGGCGTACAGGCCATTGGCATCAAAGTCCAGGGCGTCCCCCCGGAAGACCAGGTTCACCACCCAGGGGGTGATCTGCCGGTCAGGAATGAATGAAAGGTACTCGGGGGCCACTGCATCCGTTTCCTGCCCCTGGCGCCTCCAGATCCAGTACAGGATGAGGGGGATGCCGAGAGCCAGCACCACCCCCAGGCCCATCAGCACGACCCCGGCATAGTACGGAATATTCCAGAGCAGGCTGGCCCGTCCCGCCTGCTCCTTGACGTCAGCCACCGCATCCGGGAAACCCTTGATCCCATCCGTGTAGGCCCGGGCGGCCACGATCTCGTAACCCAGCACCTCGTCACTCCCGGCGCTCCCCATGATGACATAGCTGTCTTCCTGCCGGGTGATGGACAGGAACGGCGGGTAGGAATAGATATCCTCAATGCCACCGTCAGGAACCGTGAGGGTAATGGCCCGGTAGGGCACATGGGCATCCGCGAGCCTCAGGTTCAGGTGGCTGTTCTCGGGATCGTACTCAATGGGCGGGTGGAGCCGGAAGGTATACCGGACGGTATAGGTACCGGCAGGGAAATACGACGGGTTGGCAAATCCCACCTCGTTGGGCTGCACCAGGTACTGCAGGTCTCCCAGGGCCGAACCGCCCCCCGGTGACGGCTGTCCGGACGGCTGGTCCGAGGTCCAGATCCGACCGGCGTGGTCCCTCACATACCCGATGGTCCCCGGAGGCTGCTCCATCCCCACGAATTCAATCGAGGGCTCATCCAGGAACCCGAACGAGAGGGGGACCTCCCAGCTCCGGTACAGCATCCGGTACACCTGGTCGGCCTTCACGTGATAGATGTAGGTCTCGGTGAGGGTGCCGTCCGGTGACAGGACCGCGTCGTACCGGTCCACCACCAGGTTTCCCCCCAGCAGGCCGGGAACCACCAGCGCCAGCAGTACCGCGAGGATGCCGATGGCGAGGGTGATCGCCACCAGAGTGGTGATCTGCCTCTGTTCGCTCACGGGTGTGCCCCGTTAGAACTCGACCTTCGGAGGCGTCGCGATGGCTTCCTCGAACTGCAGGTATTCGAGCTTCAGGAGGCCGATGATCCGACCGACGAAGCTGGATGGGATGGTATCCATCATCGTGTTGAAGGACTGGGCGATATTGTTGTACGTGTAGCGCTGGCGCCCGATCTCCTCCTCCAGGGACTTCACCGAGTCCATCAGGCTCATGACCGTGGTAGAGGTCTTCAGGTCAGGGTATGCCTCGGCCGTGGCGATGAGCGTCCCCAGGAGGGAACGGGACTCCCGTTCAATGGCGTTCAGTTCCCCTGGGGTGCCTTTCAGCACGCTGGCCCGCATCTGGGTGACCTTCTCCAGCGTCTCCTTCTCGAACCTGGCATAGCTCTTCACCGCACCGAGCAGCTGTTCGATCATGTCCAGCCGCTTCTTCATGGCAACACGGATCTGGCCGAGCGTTGCCTCGGCGGCGTTCTTGTACGTGAAGAACCGGTTGTAGACCCCGACGAACCACAGGACGAGGCCGATGAGGACGATGACAATGATGGCGAGGATGATCATGGTGACAGTATCCAATGGACTCACCAATTTCCCTGTTGGAAGTCTGGGATAATAAAACTGAAGAAGAACCGGGGCTGGGAGGGCCAGCAGGCCGGATACACTCCTGCCACTCTGTGAAATTGTGGAAATCCTGGCTTTTCAGCCGGATCCCTGGCTCCCTCCGCCGGGAGGCGTAGCAGGAGGCGTCGTCCCTGCCTCAGGCTCCAGCGGGATGATCAGCCAGGCAGCCAGGTACAGGAGGATCCAGATGAGGAACAGGGCCCCGCCAACCAGCGAGACCAGGGTCAGGAGGATCAGGGCCAGCCGTACCAGGGAAGGATCCACGTCAGCGGCAATCCCGATTCCGCCGCAGACACCGGCCAGCACCCGCTCCTTCCGGGATCGGTAGATGCGCTGCATGGATAATGATGGGTGGATGAAGAGGTTAGAGATTGCTGTCCCGGGAACGGCAACCGGTAGCGGGCTCCAGGTCAGGTTGGACCAACGGAGGATTGTTGCAGGGTGCGGGAGGGGGCACTGCCCCCTCCCGGCCCCTCACCCCGACGAGAGGATAGTCTCTCCATGGAGCTTGCATTCGGAAAGATCCCCAATCCCGGAAGAGAGCGGGGGGGTGCCCACGCGGAGGGGCGGAGCCCCCGGGAGCGTATCATCAGCATGCCGGAGAGGGAATAATCCGACGACCGGAGGGTAAGTTCTCGTGAGATCAGAGAGTTTCAATATATTCTAAGAACTTTTCACCGCGTATCGTAAGATCAGTGTGGGTCATCATTTCGACATTGTTGAGAAAGCTCGGGAAGATTCTTCGTTCTCTCGAATCATCCGTTGCCTCTTTTCCGATGACAACACGTGCTTTCGGTTTAAGGAGATTCTTCATCGTGAGCGGTAAAGTGAGCGACACCTATGGGGTGCAAAAAAGTCAATCTGGCACCGAAATGGCGAGATCAGTCCTCAGCTCACCGCTTTCTTCACGAGCGCGCTGATCCTTGCCTCTTCGGCGGCAGTCAACTCCTTCAGCGCGAAGGAGGTCGGCCACATGGCGCCTTCGTCGAGGTTCGCCTCGTCGCTGAAGCCGAACGTCGCGTACCTCG
>JAJRDF010000052.1 GCA_028678555.1 Methanomicrobiales archaeon | reverse complement strand
CACGGCCCGGCCCAGGCCAATCCCTCCGGCGATGTTCGGGGTGCCGGCCTCGTACCGGGCATACCCGCCGGTGAGGGTGTAGGCCTCACCCGTTACCCGGTCGATGGACCCCCCGCCCACGATGAGCGGTTCGGGGACAGGTTCCTGCATCCAGAGCACCCCGGTTCCCGTGGGGCCCAGCATCTTGTGGCCTGAGAAGCAGAGGAAGTCGCAGCCCAGATCCCTGACGCGGACCGGGATATGGGGGACGGACTGGGCGCCGTCCACAAGGAGCAGTGCGCCGTGCTCCCGGGCCGCCCTCCCGATCTCCCGGACGGGGAGCAGGTTCCCCAGCACGTTGGAGGCGTGGGTGACGGCCACGAGCCGGGTGTGGTCATCCACCGCAGCCGCCACCGCCCCGGGGCTGATGGTCCCCCCGGGACCCGGTGGGATGACCGTGAGGTTCACTCCTTTCCGGTCCCGGAGGCGCATCCAGGGCAGCAGGTTGGAGTGGTGTTCGAGGAGCGTGGTCACCACCCGGTCGCCGGGGTTCCAGGAGAGTCCCTCGGCGACCAGCGTGATGGCCTCGGTGGTATTCCGGGTGAAGACCGTCTCACCGCCCTCTGCACCGATGAACGCGGCCACCTTCCGGTGGGCATCCCAGTACTTCTGGGAGGCGATCTGGGAGAGCCGGTGGACACCCCGGCCCACATTGGCCCGGTAGTGCCGCTCGTATTCCAGCATGGCCTGGAGAACGGGTTCCGGCGAGAGGCTCGTGGCTGCGCTGTCCAGGTAGCAGACCTCCGAGAGCAGCGGGAAGTCACGTCGGGTCTCTTCCGGGTTCATGGGCACGATCAGGATCCGTCCCCGGGGCGATCCTTTTCCCCCCCGCCCATTGCGCGCCGGAGGGGTTCAGCCCCATCCTTCCCCATCTTCCCCAGGGCCAGGAGGGCCTCGTCCCGGACCACCTCGTCGTCATCCCGGAGCATCTCGGCCAGGCTCTCGACAGCGGCAGGGTCCTTCATCCTCCCCAGGGTCTTCGTCGCAGCCCGCCGGACCCCCCGGTCCGGGTCCTTCAGGGCACGGGTAAGGGGGGGGATGGATGCCTTTCCGATCTCCTCCAGCGCCCCGGCGGCGGATGCCCGGACCGTGGCCTCGGGGTCCTTCAGCAGGGCCACCAGCGGTTCGATGGAGTTGTCTGCCCGGAGGCGCCCCAGGGCCAGCGCCGCTTCCCGCCGGACCCTCCAGTTCTCGTCCTGGAGGGCCCGCACCAGCGGCTCCTCTGCGGCAGGGACCCCCAGCATGCCCAGGGCGCGGGCGGCCTCGGTCCGGACCCGCCAGTAGTCATCCCCCAGCGCGACGATAACGGATGCTCCCGCCCGGGGATCCCCGATCTTGGAGAGGGCCAGCGCCGCCTCCGTCCGGACCCTCCAGTAGTCGTCCCCCAGCGCGCCAATGAGGTCATCCACGGCCCGGGGATCCCGGGTCTCCCCCAGGGCCCAGGCTGCCGCGTATCGGACATCACTGTCCTGATCCCGGAGTGCCTGCTGGAGGGGCTCCACCGCCCCGGTCCCCCCCAGCCGGTGGACGGCCTCCACCGCGTCGTACCGGACCCCCTTGTCCTCGTCCTTCAGCATCCGGACCAGGGGTTCCAGGGCCGCCCGGTCCCCCAGGGATGCAAGGGCCTTCACCGCAGCCCTCCGGACCGCGGGATCCTTCCGGTACTCCAGGGCCCGGACCAGCCCCTCCCGGTCCTTCTTCTCGGCGAGCTTCTCGATGTTGGGCTTAAAAATGTCCAGGATATCCATGGCGGTTCCTCGGGGGGAGAACCCCTTCGTTATAACGATCAGGCTATGGCCCGGTATATAGCGATACCGATCCCGGGCGGGGATACGGATTGCGGGCCGGATATCCTTGTAGTGGTGAGCCTGTCCGGCAGAGGGTGACGGGAGGGGGCTGCTCGCCCCCTCCCGGTCCCACCCCACGACGAGAGGATAGTCTGTTGTCCAGACCAACTTCCCGATCTGCTTCAATCAGGATCATCCGACGGGGGGTGCCCACGCGGCGGGGGCGGAGCCCCCGAGAGCGTCTCACCAGTAGGCATACTATCGAGTACTCCGAAATGAAGAAGTGAGGCCCATCCAATGCAACGGCAGTAACGGGAGCGGAGCCGCAGCGGAGCTCCCGAGAATCGACGGAACCGGCCGCAGCATGCTCAGCGCTGCCTCTCCAGGATCTGCAGCACCTCGCCGGCGAGGGCGCCGCTGGCCTTCTCATCCACCATCAGGGTGTCGCACCGCACCGCCCCCTCCACCTGGACGGGGTCCCGGGTATCCTGGATGAAACAGTCCACCAGGTCCCCGTACAGGGCGGCGGTTCCCGCCGAGGTGGGTTCCCGGCCGAAGGCCTGCATCAGGGCCGCGGCAGGCCCGCTCACCGGCCGATCGCCGATGAAGGGGCTGACCGCCACCACATACTGATCGCGGAGGGCTTCGGGTACGCCCCGGCACTCCAGGATGGGGGCGATCGACGTCACCGGGTTCGAGGGTCCGATGACCACCGCCTCAGCTTCGCGGAGGGCAGCGAGAACTTCGGGGGTGGCGACGGGCTCCTCCCGGTACGAACGGACCAGCTCCCGGATGGGAACCGTCCCCCGGTGCCTCACCCAGTACTCCTGGAAATGGAGGAGCGTCCCGCCGGTGTCGATCAGGGTGGTGACCGCCGTGTCGGCCATGGGGAGGACACGGGCCTCCACTCCGAGGGTTCTCGAGAGGGATGCCGTTATTGTGGTGAGCCGCTCCCCCCGGCGGAGCGCTTCCCCCCGCAGGACATGGATCGCCCGGTCCCGGTCGCCGATCCGGATGAACTCGTCGCCCCCCCGGGCCCGGATCAGGTCATGGGTCACAAGGGTGTCACCCCGGATCCCCCACCAGGTATCGGTATCGAGCAGACCGGCGAAGAGGTAGATCACTGTGTCCACGTCCGGGGAGAGGTGGTTCCCCGAGATCCAGATGTCCTCGGCGGTATTCACGACGACAGCCAGGTCCCGGTCCTTCCGATGGAGCCGCATCCCGCGGAGCAGCTTCGGGGTGCCGGTACCCCCCGAGAGAAAGGCGATCATCACGTACTCCCTGCGATCCTTTCATATATGAGAGTTCCCAGAACCCTTGCTGATGAAGTTCATCAAGGACCCGGTGCACGGGTACGTGGAGGTCCCGGAATCCCTCCTCCCCCTCCTGGACTCCCCCCCGGTGCAGCGGCTCCGGCACATCCGGCAGCTGGGATTCTCGTACCTGGTGTACCCGGGAGCCAACCATACCCGGTTCGAGCATGCCCTGGGTGCCGTGCACCTGGCACGGCTGATGTGCTCCCACCTGGCGCTGGATCAGTCAGACGTGAACCTGGCCACCGCCGCCGCCCTCCTCCACGACGTGGGCCACGGCCCCTTCTCCCACACCACCGAGCCGCTGATGCGGGAGTGGTCCGGCCGGGGGCACGACGACATCGGGCCATTCCTGGCCTCCGGGCCGCTGGCCGGTCCCCTGGAGGCGGCCTGCCTGGATCCCCGGGAGGTGGCGGCGGTGATCGGGGGCACCCACCCCCTCTCACCCCTGATCCACGGCGACCTGGACGTGGACCGGATGGATTACCTGCAGCGGGACGCCCACTACACCGGCGTCCCCTACGGGACCGTCGATGCCCCCCGGCTGATCAAGAGCTGTATCCTGGAACCGGAAGGGATGGTCATCGACGAGAATGGCATCAACGCCGCCGAGTCGCTCCTCATCGCCCGGACCCTGATGCGCCCGGCGGTGTACTATCACCACGTGAGCCGGATCGCCTCCTCCATGCTCCTCCTGGCCCTGCAGGAGCACCGGGAAGAGGGCGGAGCCGGGGCGGCAGACAATCTCCTCGCCACCGACGATGCAGGCCTGCTCCAGGCCCTGGCCCGGTCACGTTCCGCGACGGCCCGGGAGCTGGCCGGGCGCCTCACTCTCCGGCGGCTGTACAAACGGGCGGTGTACGTGGGGGGAGACCGGGTGAACCCCCAGGCGCTGCAGAGCGATTTATCCCTCCGGAAGATGAGAAGACTGGGAATGGAGATCGCAGAGATGGCCGGGAGATCCCCTGCCGAGGTGATCGTGGACATCCCGCCGGTCCCTGCCGACATCATGACCGCGGTCCGGGTGCAGTACGGAGGCACCACGTCACGCCTGGAGGACCTCTCGCCTCTGGTCCATACCCTGAACCGGACCCGGCGGGTCCAGTGGCGCATGGGGATCTATGCGGTGCCGGAGGCGGTCCCTGACGTGGCTCGGGCTGCCACAGAGGTGCTCCACGTGAAGAGGGCCACCACCCAGGACAGGCTGGTCGTGGACTGAAAAAGGATGAGAGATCAGGAGTGAGTCATGGAGAAGGAGTTCGTGGTGGGAGTGACGGGCGCAAGCGGCATCATCTACGCCCGGAGGCTGCTGGAGGTGCTCTCCGAATCGGCAACGGTCCGGCTGGTGGTGACGGAGACGGCGAGGGGCATCGCCCGCCACGAGGGGGTCTCCCTGGAGGGTCTCAGGGCGGTGGTGCATGATGACCGGGATCTGGCAGCCACTGTGAGCAGCGGTTCCTACCGGTACGACGGCATGGTGATCATCCCCTGCAGCATGAAGACGCTGGCCGCGGTCAGCTCGGGCTACTCCGAGACCCTGATCACGAGGGCGGCCGATGTCTGCCTGAAGGAGCGGCGGCCGTGCGTGCTGGTGCTCCGGGAGATGCCGCTCTCCCGGATCCACCTGACCAACATGCTCACGGCCCACGACGCCGGAGCCACGGTCATGGTGGCGAGCCCCGGCTTCTACCACCGCCCGAAGGAGATCAGGGATCTGGTGGACATGGTGGTGGCCCGGGTGCTGGATCACCTGGGGGTCGCCCATGACCTGGATGTCCGGTGGAGGGGTTACGATGCGTGAATTTCTGGAGCAGATGGAGAAGGAAGGCCTGGTGGAGGAGATTGCCGGTCCTGTCCCGCATGAGTATACGCCGGCGCAGATGGCTTCCCGCACCGACCGGATCCTCCTCTTCCGTGACATCGGCGGAAAACAGGCTGTCATGAACCTGACGGCCTCGCGCAGGGCCCTGGCCAAGGCCCTGGGACGGGAGGAAAAGACGATGGTTCCCTCCCTGGCAGCAGCACAGTATGAGGGCCGCGTCCGGGAAGCGGGAACCCTCCGGTTCCAGAAGCCGGACCTCTCCCTCCTCCCGGTGATGAAGTTCTACCCCGGGGACGCGGGCAGGTACCTGACCGCCGGGATTGTCTTCTCGTCGCTGGACGGCGTCGAGAACGCCTCCATCCACCGGATGCTGGTCCTGGACCACACGAAGGTTGCCGCACGCCTTGTCGAAGGGAGGCATACCCACACGATGCACCGTCAGGCGCTGGAACGGGGGGAGACCCTCCCCGTCGCCGTGGCCGTCGGCGTGCACCCGGCCGTTGTCTTTGCCAGCTGCACCAGAGTACCCGTGGGAAAGGAACTGGCCTTTGCCGCGGAGCTCCGGGGCGGGGAACTGGAGGTGCACCGGTGCCGGAACGGGGTGCTTGTCCCGGAGGCCGAGATCGTGCTGGAAGGGTTCATCGGGCGGGAGCGGCATGCGGAGGGGCCCTTCGTGGACATCACCGGCACCTACGATGAGATACGGCAGGAACCGGTGATCGAGTTCACCGGCATGTACCTCCGGAAGGACGCCATCTACCACAGCATCCTCCCGGGCGGCGCAGAGCACCGGATCCTGATGGGGGCACCTTACGAGCCTGTCATCTACCGGGCGGTGGCCGGGGTGACCGGCGTCCGGAACGTCCACCTGACGGAGGGCGGCTGCGGCTACCTGCATGCCGTGATCCAGGTGAAGAAATCCACCCAGGGGGACGGGAAGAACGCCATTCTCGCCGCCTTCGCCGCCCACACCTCCCTGAAGCACGTGGTGGTGGTGGACGAGGACATCGATCCCTTCGACCCGAAGGAGGTGGAGTACGCCATCGCGACGAGGGTCCGGGGCGACCGGGACGTGATGGTGATCACCGGCGCCCGTGGCTCCTCCCTGGATCCCTGCCAGGCGGAGGATGGCACCAACGTGAAGGTCGGCGTGGACGCCACCAAGGTCACTGGCGAAGAGCACCGGTTCCTGCGGGCGGACTGGGGCAGCAGCGATGCAGCTGGACACCCTTGAGCAGGCCTTTTTAGACGGCGAGCACGGGGAGACCCGGCAGCGGATGATGGAGCTGCTGGTGGCCCTCGGCAAGGTCTTCGGAGCCGACCGGATGGTACCCATTGCGAGCGCCCAGGTGAGCGGGGCCTCCTACAAGACCATCGGGGAATGGGGACTCCGGTGGCTCCAGGGCCTGGATGCCCGGGTCGCCGTCCCCACCGTGCTGAATCCTGTCGGCATGCCCCGGGAGGGGTGGAGGGAGCTGGGGATCTCCCCGGAGTTTGCCGCCCGGCAGAACGAGGTGCTGGAGGCGTACCGCCGGCTGGGTGTCCGGCTGGAGTGTACCTGCACCCCCTACTACCTGATCCGTGTCCAGTACGGCCAGCACCTGGCCTGGGCCGAGTCCTCCGCGGTCGCTTACGCCAACTCGGTCCTGGGCGCCCGCACGAACCGGGAGGGGGGGCCCTCAGCCCTCGCCGCCGCCATCGTGGGCCGGACCCCCTTCTATGGCCTCCATGACGTGAAGCAGCGGGCCCCGGCACTGGTACTGGACGTGGAGGCAGGCGGGGATGCCGGGCCCATGACCACAGCCCATTACGGCGCCCTGGGATTCCTGGCAGGTAAGCATGCAGGAAACCGGATCCCCTACTTCCGCGGGATCCGGCCCACCCGGGAGGAGATGAAGGCCCTGGGCGCCGCCATGGCTGCCACCGGTGCCGTGGCCCTCTTCCACGTGGAGGGGATCACACCGGATGCCCGGATCTTCCCCTACGACCTCACCGGACTGGAGCGGATGTTTCTCTCGCAAAAAGAGGTGGCAGAGGTCCTGAAGGAGGGCCAGGTGGACGCCGTGGCGCTGGGCTGCCCCCACTGCGGACCCGAGGATCTGCCGCAGATCGCCTCTTTTCTGAGGGGGAAGACCGTGAAAAAACCCCTCTTTATCTTCACGGCGGCCTGGGTGCTGGAGAAGGAGTCTGAGACGGTCGCGGTGATCCGCCGATCCGGGGCACAGGTGGTGGCCGATACCTGCATGGTGGTCTCACCCCTCATGGAGGGCTACCGCACGGTCATGGTGGACAGCGGCAAAGCGCTGGCTTACGTCCCCTCCCTGTGCGGGGCCATGGCACGCCTGGGCACCCGGGAGGAGTGTCTCCGGGAGGCCCTCGCCGCCCCGGCAGGCTGAAGAAGCAGTATCCCTTACGGTGTTCCGGGATCTGGGCAGGTCAGGATCATCTCATTGGGTTGTACTCCTGGGACGCTCCTGGGGGGGCTCCGCCCCCCGCCGCGTGGGCGCCCCCCCCGCGGTGGATCCGGATCAGAGCCGCTTCGGGAAGCTGGCCCGGGCGCCAGGCTATCCTCTCGTCGTGGGGGTGGGACCGGGAGGGGGCTGTGCCCCTCCCCGTCACAGGTCCCCGGGAGCCTTGGCAACATCCTCCCAGGCGGACGGTCATCTCCTTCCCCTGGGGAGATGAACGGTGGAAACCCGGTTTCACCGGTGAGGCTTTAGTCGGAAAAAGGAGGGAGATTATTTCAGGAACTGGCCCAGCAGCTTGTCCATCAGCGCCGGTGCCCGGTCCTTGAGACCGAAACCGACCATGATGGCGATGGCTGCACCCAGACCGAGCCCGATACCCCACGCCACGGGTGTCACCAGGGTATAGATGATGGTCAGGTCCAGCATCAGCTGGGAGAGGGCCATGATGATGATGACGAAGTACAGGAAGATACGGAAGACGAAGAGCACGGGGGTGATCAGTTCAACCCCCGATGTGCCATGGAACTTCTGGAGGAAGTCCAGAAAGTAGTCCACCAGGATGAAGCCTGCGACCAGGATGAGGGCAAATGCCACCACATGGGGGATGTAGAACACCACCCGGGTCATCAGGGCGCTCAGGTACTCCATGTTCAGGATATCGACGGCGGCCAGGATCGCGATCAGGTACACGATCAGGCGTACCAGGATATCACCGATATAGCCCAGCGTGATGCCCGCTTTCTCTGCCGTGCCCATGAGCCCGATGGACTTCACCATGCTCGTGTCAGCGATTTTGTCCAGCAGGATTCGAACTATCCTCCCCAGCAGGCGCCCCACAATCCACCCGATGAGCAGGACGAGAAGCGCCCCGATCACAGGCGGAATGTAGGTAACAGCCATTGTCATGTACTCTTCAAGGATTGCCATATACACACCTCACGACACGGATTTAACCCCGCATCACGGGAGAAATAGGGCAGGAGCCAGTTAAGGATTGTGATCTTCCCGTATCCGACGATGAGGGGATCATTTCCCTTCGCCGGCGAGATGTTCCGCCTCACGCAGGATCCGGCGGCTGCCATACCTATAAATACGGTCCGGTGAGATGCTCCGTGGATGGAGAAAGAGGAGCCCCGGTTTCGCACGAGAGACCTGGTGATCCTTCTCCTGGCCGCTGCCTGCACGGCCATGGAGCTGGTGGTACACCTGGGGATGGGCAT
>JAJRDF010000051.1 GCA_028678555.1 Methanomicrobiales archaeon | reverse complement strand
TCATGAGGCTGTGATTGCCGTGACGCTCCTGGGGGGGGGCGGGAGATGGTTTCGGACACCTGGCTGCTTCCGGAACAAAGATGCATCCGGAAGGATCACTAACCGGATGGATGGCATTTGTCTGCGCCCGGTGCGGGAGCTGCTGCAGGTACCTTGGCGACTACCTGGCGATCGAACGGGAGTCGGCCCCGTTTGAGTTTGCCTGCTGCGCCGTCTCCACCGGGACGGAATTTACCGCCCGGATCGATGAGGACAAGAGGGCTCTTTTCCGGGACCGGGGCTTCCCGGAGGCTCACCCCCATGCCTGCCCCTTCCTCCGGCCGGACGGCGAGTATGTGGTCTGCACCATCCACGGGACCCGCCCGGAGCAGTGCCGGGCATACCGTTGCGTGATCCTGCGGATCTCCCGGCCCGGGGGAGGGGAGATCGGGAGGGTGCACGGCACCTTCGGTCTGTTCTCTGATGATCCTGACCTCCGGGCGGCATGGGAAGACGCGCTGCGGGTGATTTCCCTGACGGCGCCGGACGCAGAGGAACAGCTGCAGCGGTTCCTGGAGAAGCGGGGATACCGCGTCACCTGAGGAACAGGGTCCTGACGGGGTGCCCGGAACCGGGGTTCAGGACCCCGTTTCACCCAGGAGGGCAGGCCTGGCCCGGGCAATAAATGACACCATGAGGGCGGTCACCATGGCCTCGATCACCGCCATTCCCATGTTCACCAGGACCACGAGGGAGAGCCCTGCCAGGAGCGAGGAGCCTTCCTGGGTCACGCCCTGGATACCGGAGACCATGATGATCCCGACCATCGCGGCATTGCCGACGGCGAGGGCAACGAATGTGGCGATCCCTGCCCCCACGCCGGGTGCAGCACCGGCACGTCGCAAGCCGGTGAAAACGAGCGCTGCCACCGCCACCTCTGCCACGCTTATCAGGGTATTCGCACCGATCATCCCCCAGCCGCCATGCCCGAGGCCGGCCGAGAGCAGGTTCACCAGGAACACGATGATGGTTCCGATGACCGGTCCCGCCAGGATTCCGATGAGGGGGGTCAGGTTCAGGTGGATCCCACCAAAAAGGGGGATCTCGATCTGGAAGACGGCGAATGCCGCGGCGGTGCAGAGGGCGGCCACCGTGATCTGCCGGCTCGGGAGTTTGCCATGCCTCCGGAGCAGGAAGAGACAGGCGAGGAGCAGGACCAGGGCCACCGCCCACCAGAGGAGGGTGAAGGAGAGGGAGAAGGCCCCGTCCTGGAGGTGGATGTGGGCCATGGCTCACACCCTTCCCTGCCGACAGGGGTGGACCCGGACACGGATCAAGGGACCTGCGGTACGGACCATTTTGGTATCACTCCAACTTTTTCCTGCCGGAACCTTCCCCATATCGGGAAAAAACCGGTGATCTGCTGATCTCTTCCAGCGTCAGCGGACGGTCCGTGGTCTCAATCCCGTACTCCCTGCACAGGTCCCGGAAGAACCGCACCGGGGCAGGCTCGAGAAGCCCGGCCGCCTTGAGGAGATCCTGGTTGTAGAAGATCTCACGGGGGCTTCCGTCGGCGATGAGGGAACCGCCCTTCACCAGGCAGACCCGGTCGGCGATGCGGGATGCCAGATCCAGGTCGTGGGTGGCGAGGACCACGCTCTTCCCCCGCCGGTCCCGGAGGTCCCGGATGATCCCTTCGATGACGGCACCGTGGACCGGGTCCAGGTCCGACGTGGGCTCGTCGAAGGCGATGATCAGGGGGTCCATGGCCAGGATCCCTGCGATCGCCACCAGCCGTTTCTGCCCGCCGCTCAGGTACGCCGGCATCTTCGCCTCAAGGTCCGGGGCCCCCACAGCAGCGAGGGCATCCCGGGCCCTGCGGGTCGCCTGGTCCGGCGGGAGGCCCAGGTTCAGCGGCCCGAACATCACGTCATCCAGGACGGTGGGGGCAAAGAGCTGGTCGTCGGACCTCTGGAAGACCACCCCGACGAAGCGCCAGAGCTCCGCGCCCCCCTTCCCTCCGGTCTCCTTCCCGAGAACCGTGACCCTCCCGGAAGAGGGCTGGAGGAGGCCGTTTAAATGTTCGATGAGGGTGGATTTGCCGGCGCCGTTCGGGCCGCAGAGCGCGACGATCTCCCCCTCATAGACCCGGAAGCAGAGTTCATGGATCCCCCTCGTGCCATCAGGGTAGACATGGCTGGCACAGTCCACGTGAAGCAGTTCCCGGCGCTCCTGCTGTCCCGGGGCGCAGGACGGGATGCCCTCCCCACCGGGTCCCCCCGGCACGGATCCGTTCATGGCCCGCCCCTCCCCAGGGTGACCGCCAGGAGCAGGATCCCGGATGCCAATGCACCCAGGAGGACCAGGGCATCGCGGGGGCCCGGCCGCGGCAGTCTGGTTCCCGTGGAGAGCGACCCCGTGTACCCCCGGCTCTCCATGGCTTTGCCTACCCGTTCCGCACGGTCATAGGACCGGACAAAGACAAGGGCCCCTGCATTGGCGAAGACCCGGGTCTGCCTCGCTGCGCTGGAGAGGAGACTTCCCCCCCGGGACCAGAGGGCCTTCTGCATCGAACGGACCATGGAGAGGGTGATGAAGATGAACCGGTAGGCCAGGAGGAGGATCTGGTCGGCAGGATAGGGGAGGAGCGCGTCCATGAGGGCGGTGAGATCCGCGTAGCGCGTGGAGGCCAGGACCGCCAGCGTGGCGGTGAAGGAGGTGAGGGCCCGGAGGAGCAGGGAGACGGCAAGGGAGATTCCCCCGTCGGTGAGCGTGAGGGTGAACCCTCCCAGAGGGATCACGAGTACCGGGATACCGGGTTCACCCCAGACCAGCAGGAGGATCAGGGAGAGCACGGCGAGGGCGGGGAGGAGCGACCAGGCCAAGAGCTGCCGGGCCGGGAGTCCCGCCGAGAGGGCGGACACCAGGGTGACCAGGTACAGGAGAGCCAGGAGGGGGGAAGCGGGCATGACGATGACGAGCACCACGACCTCGGCGAGGAGGAGCACCCGCGTCCACGGTGAGAGCCGTGAGAGAAACGAGGTGTGGTGTTCCGCCGTCCAGGTGATGAGATCCGGATCCGGCAGATGGTTGCCGGTCCACCCCCTGCTCACGGGATTCGCCTCCGGTCAGCCGGGGGATCCGGGAACCATGCCCTGCCGGATCCCCTCATTCCTCCTCCGGGCAGCAGTCGCTGTCATGGGAGATCTCCCCGCAGATGCCCATCACCGGGTGGCCCATGGAAGCGCAGATCCGGTCCACCGCGCCCCGGGAGACATAATCCTCAAACCGTGACACCTCCCTGCAGGCATCGTCGGGAGTGAACCCGAAGTGGGAGAGGAGCAGTCCCAGGATCCGGTGCCTGCGGAGCAGGAACCGGGCGTACCGGGTACCCTCGTCTGTCAGCTCCACCCCGCCGTAGGGCCGGTGGGAGAGGTAGCCACGGCCGGTCAGGTCCGCGATGGACTTCGTCACCGTGGAGGGGTCCACGTGGAACTCCTCCGAGAGCTCCCCCACCTTCGCCTGGCCCCCCCTCCGGAGGAGCGAGACCAGGTACCGGGACTTCGCGGGAGGAATCTCCAGGCCGTCTCTCTCCTGCATGCAGGGGTATCAGTATCCCGGACAGATAAAAGTTGCCTCATACCCAACTTTCCGGTTCCGGCCCCGGCACGGGGAACGATAGGTATTCATGGGCCGGGGTGGATGGTACCGGGGGAGGCGCCCATGGACGATATCGAGAAAGGTTTTGATCAGCTCCTGGACATGGTGGAGGAGATGAACCGGAAGAGCACCCCGCTCCTCGCCGACGTGAGGAAAAAGGCGGCAGCCCTCCTGGAGAAAATGGGCAGGAGCACGGTGCCGGTGGTGCAGCGGATCGGCATGACGATGGTGGACCGGGCCAAACTGGACGGAAAGGGGGAACCCTACGATGCCCAGTACCATCCCCGGAAGATGATTGTCCTGGGCAAGTCCGAGCCTGCCCCCTACCGCCCCGATGATCCCGGCAAGAAGGTGACGGACCAGTTCTGTGTCCTCTCCGACGAGGGAAAGTTCTTTGAGATCATGTACAGCTCCGACGGGATGCTGCTGGACTCGTTTTTGAATCCCCTCACGCCGGACCAGGTGCTGGACATCTACGGCCTGGAGGTCATGTTCATGCTCTACCGGGCCATGAAGGACTACCTGCAGGACCAGAAGGACCTGGTGGATGCCCTGGGCCGGGTGCTGGACTATATCCAGGCGTGAACCGGTTCACTTCCAGCCGAAGAGGGGGATCATGGGCTTCAGCAGGTCCTCCTCGCTCTCTCCCGTTGCCGAGAGCATGACCGTGCGGGAGTACTTCTTGCCGGCCTCGTTCTCAAAGGTGATGACCGCCTTGGCCTCGCTGATCATGTGGGGCATTGCAACGGTGGCCGTCTCCTCGGGCTCCAGGGGGGGGATATCGAACTCAAGCTCCAGGGGTACCACAGCCAGGCGGATCGCCGTTGCCTTCGCATTCCCCCGGTTCCGGACCACGATCCCCCGGGCATCATCCTGGAGCCGGCAGGTGATGTCAGGAAGGCCCCGGGTCTCCCGCATGATCTGCAGGGAGAAGAGAATGACAAAGAGAAACGCGATGAGGATCAGGGCATAGAAGAGCCCGTCGTCGAAAAGAAGCGTCATCGCCACGCAGACCAGGAGGCCCACGGCAAGGATCCATTTCTGGGTCTTATCCACGCCTGTCACCCCGAGAGACAGAGAATATGGGCCCGGTGCGGTTCGAACGCACGACCTCCCGGTTATCAGCCGGGTGCACCACCAGGCTATGCTACGGGCCCTCGGGTGGTCACCCGGTATAATAGAGCACAGGGGTTTTTATAGATTATGAATGTAGAATCAAAGGAAGAGATATCCCCGGGGAGAAGGGGATTTCAGGGGCGTTTTCCATGGAACGGCGTTATTCACTCGGGAACGAGGCGATTGCCCACGCTGCCCTGGAGGCAGGGGCAGATCTCGTGGCCGGCTATCCCGGCACCCCCTCGTCAGAGGTGATCGATATCCTCCGGGTCCAGAAGGACCGGGAACTGCACGTGGAATGGTCGGTGAACGAGAAGGTGGCCTTCGAGAACGCCCTGGCCGCCGCCTGGTGCGGGCAGCGGGCCTTGGCCACCATGAAGCACGTGGGCCTGAACGTGGCCGCCGACCCGCTGATGACCTCCGCCTACACGGGCGTCACCGGGGGCTTCGTCATCATGAGTGCCGACGATCCCTTCGCCCACTCCTCCCAGAACGAGCAGGACAGCCGGTGCTACGCGAAGTTCGCCCAGCTCCCCTGCCTGGACCCGGCCTCTGTTCAGGAGGCCCATGACATGCTCATCGATGCCTTCGCCCTCTCCGAGTCCCTGGGGATCCCGGTGATCTTCCGCCCCACCACCCGGATCTGCCATTCCCGGTCCGATGTGACCTTCGGCCCTGTGTCCAGTGACCACCGGAAGGGCGAGTTCCGCCGGGACCCCCGGCAGTACGTGGTGATCCCAGCCCATACCCGGATCCTCCACAGGAAGCTCGACGAGAAGCAGCCCCTGGTGGTGAAGGCCATCGCAGACCGGGGCTACAACCGGGCCGAGATCCGGGGGAAGACTGCCGTGGTCGCCGGCGGGATCGCCGCCGCCTACGTGCAGGAGTACCTGCCCCCTTCTGTCTCCTTCGTGAAGATAGGGGCCTATCCCATCGATCCTTCATGGCTCAAGGACGTGATCCGGAAGCACGACCGGGTACTGGTCTTCGAGGAAGGCGATCCGATCATCGAGGAGCAGGTGCTCCAGGTGGCCGGAACCGTCCCGGTCCGGGGGAAAAAGACCGGTTCGGTTCCCCTGGAGGGGGAGTTCTCCCCCGCGGTGGTGGCCTCGATTCTTGCAAAGGAGGGTCTCATCCCGCAGGACGCGGTGCCTGTGCCGGGGAAGAGTGTACCGGATCTCCCGCCCCGGCCGCCGATCCTCTGCGCCGGCTGCATGCACCGTGCCACGTTCCATGCCATGAAGCGGGTCTTTCGCGACGGGATCTTCCCGAGCGATATCGGCTGCTACACGCTGGGGCTCCAGCTGGGGGCGGTGGACACCACCATCTGCATGGGGGCCTCCCTCACGGTGGGAAGTGGGATCAGCCACAGCGGCGAGCCCAGGGATGTGGTCTGTACCATCGGGGATTCCACCTTCCTGCATACCGGGATCCCTGGCCTCATGAACGCCGTGTACAACGGAGCCCGGATGACGGTCGTGATCCTGGACAACCGGATCACGGCCATGACCGGGCACCAGCCCAACCCGGGAACCGGGGAGACGGCCACGGGGGAGCCGTCGCCGCCCGTCTCCCTGGAGGCCATCTGCCGGGCCTGCGGGGTTACCTTTGTCGAGACCATCTCCCCCCATGACCTCCCCACGATGCTGGACGTGATGAAGCGGGCGAAGGCCACCGACGGGGTGAAGGTGATCATCGCCCGCCAGACCTGCGTGATCACCGCCCGGAAGGCGGGGATCCGTCGGGGGGTCTATGCCGTGGATCCGGAGGTCTGCACCGGCTGCGAGACCTGCGTGAAATTCGGCTGCCCGGCCATCGAGTTCCGGGACGAGAAGGCGGTGATCACCGGCCTCTGCTCGGGCTGCGGTATCTGTGCCCAGATCTGCCCCTCGGGGGCCATCGGGAAGGAGGTGAAGCGATGACAGATACCTGCGATGTCCTGATCGTCGGCGTCGGCGGCCAGGGGGTGATCCTCGCTTCCAACGTACTGGGCGAGGCGTGCCTGGCGCAGGGCCGGCCGGTGAAGGCGGCCGAGACCCATGGGATGGCCCAGCGGGGCGGCTCTGTCGAATGCCATGTCCGGATCGGGGGAACTCTGGGCCCCCTGATTCCCCCCGGAGGAGCCGGGGTGATCCTTGCCTTCGACCTCCTGGAGGCCCTCCGGTACCGGCACTACCTTGCCCCGAAGGGGAGGATGGTGGTGAACCGGCAGATGGTGGTTCCCACCTCTGCGTTCATGCAGGGCCTCGCCGTGCCCACCGTCGAGGAGGCCCTGGGGAAGCTGCAGGACCTGGACCTCTGCCCCCTGGACGCGGACGCGCTGGCCCTGGAGGCGGGGAGCCCCCTCACCCAGAATATCGTGATGGTGGGGGCGGCGTCCCCCCACATCCCCCTCTCTGCCGAAGCCCTGAAAGCGGCGGTGAAGCGTTCGGTGCCCCCGAAGACCATTGAGATGAACCTGAAGGCGTTCCAGCTGGGCCGGGATGCGGCGGCCAGCTGCCGGTAATACGGGAGGCCTGCACCTGGTGCACGGACGTGCGGGAAGGTTTCCTGTCGACGGAATCTTCCTCGGCGATGCCCGGGAGCTGCTCCGGGAGATCCCGGACGGCATCGTGGACCTGGTGGTCACCGACCCTCCCTTTGCCATCGAATTCCGTGCCGCCCGGACCAACTACCACCGGACCGGATCCCGGGTACTGGAAGGCTACCGTGAGATCCCACCGGAGGATTATCTGGAATTTTGCCGGGACTGGATGGAACAGGCCTTCCGGGTGCTGAGATCCACCGGGTCCCTCTACGTTTTTTCCGGCTGGAACCGCCTCAGGGACGTGCTCCAGGCGCTGGACGATACCGGTTTTACCACGATCAACCACCTGATATGGAAGTACCAGTTCGGGGTTTTCACCCGGAAAAAATACGTGACCAGCCACTACCATATCCTCTTTGCCGTGAAGGACCCGAAGCAGTACCGGTTCCACAAGGCCGAGCACTATCCGGAGGATGTGTGGGTGATCAACCGGGAGTACTGGACCGGGAAGGTGAAGACGCCGACGAAGCTCCCCCGCAAGCTGGTGGAACGGATCCTCACGTTTTCCAGCCGCCCGGGTGAGTTGGTGCTGGACCCCTTCCTGGGATCCGGGACAGTACCCGTCGTGGCCCGGGACATGGGGAGGCACTACCTGGGGTTCGAGATCGTGCCGGATTACTTCGAATTCGCGAAACGGAGACTGGAGCAGCCACCCGGCCGCGAAGAAAAGTAAAGCGTTATCCTGTGATACGTTCATTTTCAAGCGGTGGCCGCTGCATCTGCTCCATATGAGGTGCATGCATCCGCGGCACCGGCGGATCTCCCCACCTTTCATGCCAGATGTATCCACTGCATACGGGTGAGGAATCCGCAGGGGGAGAGGTGAAGATCATGAAGTGTTATGTGTGTGCAAAAGAGGGGAAAGACAGTGATGCCGTTGCCGTGTGTATCGCCTGCGGCATGGGGACGTGCATGAAACACACGATCCGCAAGGAGGTCGATGTCTGGGAGGGGAGTTACCCGCTCCCGTCACGCAAGCTGCCAAGGAAGATGCCGCGGATGCTCTGCCCTGACTGCAACGCCGCGTACGGAGATGGGAAATAATGGCGACCCTCTCAACCCGATGCCTGGCAGAAGGTGTGGGCACGGCCCTTCTCATCTACTTCGGTGCGGGGGCAGCGGCGATCACACTGATGCTTGCCCACGGCACGCAACCGGCGACCTCATTCAATATCGGGATCGGCATGCTCGGTGGTCTCGCGGACTGGCTGGCCATCGGCATGTCATTCGCCATCGTCCTTGCCGCGATTATCTATTCACTCGGCCGGGTATCCGGTGCCCACGTGAACCCCGCTGTGACCATCGCCCTCCTGTCGACAAAACGGTTCCCTGCCGATGAAGCGG
>JAJRDF010000163.1 GCA_028678555.1 Methanomicrobiales archaeon | reverse complement strand
TGCCCTGCGGTCCAGGCCGTCCCGGTTCACCAGCGGGAAGACCGCTGCCTGGATGGGGGCAACGGCCAGCGGAAACCGCAGCACCCTCCTGACCTCCCCCTCCACCATCTCCTCGGCATACGCGTGTTCCAGCACCGCGTAGCACATCCGGTCGATGCCGTACGAGGGCTCGATGACGTGGGGCATCACTTCCATACCCCGTACCTCCACCTCCTCCTCTCTCACCTGGTAGAGGGAAGGGGGAATCATGTGGGTCTCGCCGTCCACCGTGACACGGACCCCCTCCGGCCCGGGCTCTGCCGAGGCCATGGCATCTGCAATCGCCTTCGCCTTCCCCCGGAACCGGGGTCCCAGGGCCTTCATGTCCGGGATGATCCGCCGGTGCCGCTCCATCCTGGGGGTCTCCAGCGGGAGGAAAACCGTGAGCGCCGTCCCGCTGGCCTGGCCGTGAGCCCGGAGGTCATAGTCCGTCCGGTCCGCGATCCCCACCAGTTCCACCCAGCCGAACCGTTCCGAGAGGACCTCTGCATCCCAGCAGTCACAGGCATAGTGGGCCCGCTCGTCCGGCAGGTGCTGGCGGAACCGGAGCCGTTTGCCATCCACCCCGATCCGGACCAGCAGGTCGTGGGTGAGCGCCATGTAGTAGGCCACGTACTGGTTGGCGATGATCCCCTTCTCCACGGCCTCCCCCATGGCCACTTCGACGGGTGCCGTCTCCTTCTGCTGCTGCTCGATGCCCAGCAGGGGGACCCGGTAGGACGCGTACCGGTCGAACCGGGGGTGATCCTTCCGGTTCGGGTGCACGAAGATCTCAGCCTCGGCCTGGGTGAACTCCCGGAGCCGGATCATGCCCTGGCGGGGTGAGATCTCGTTCCGGTAGGATTTCCCCACCTGCACCGCACCAAAGGGGAGGCGGTCGCGGTAGAACCGGAGGAGCCGGGTGAAGTCGGTGAAGATCCCCTGGGCGGTCTCGGGCCGGAGGTAGCCTTTCCGCCGCTGGGAGCCGGGCCCGATGCTTGTCTGGAACATCAGGTTGAAGGAGAAGACCGCCACATCGCCCAGTTCCTCCCCGCACGAGGGGCAGGGCACCGTCTTCAGGGTACAGGCCAGCTCCTCGGCACCCAGGGCCCCGGCATTGGACACTCCTGCTCCGGCCGCCGCGTGATCAGCCCGCAGGTAATCCCCGCACCTGAGGCACTGGCACATCTTGTCCGAGAAACCCTTCACGTGGCCACTGGCCACGTAGATGGGCTCGACACCCACGGTCGGGCACTCGATCTCGTAGTAGCCTTCCCGGATCACATAGAAATCCCGCCAGATCTCCTCGATCCTTCGTTTCATGAGTGCGCCCAGCGGGCCGTAGTCAATGAACCCGGCCACGGAGCCGTAGATCTCGGAGGACGGCCAGATGAATCCCCTGCGCCGGGCCAGCTCGGTTACCCTGTCGTAGATGTCACTCATTGCAATCACGGGGTGCCACAGTACTCCTCTCTATATCAGCGGCCGAGAATAAAACCATGCGAGCAACCGGACCCGGTTCTCTGCCATGGATCCCGTGGATTTTCCACGGCCCGAATACCGGCGGTGATGCGGGTTAAAAACAATACAATCGCAATCCACCATGATAATAGTATCCCCCTGCACCGTTGGGAACCTATAAATATAATCGGCGTTACTGTAGCTCAAATATTCAGTGTGACCCGCACATGGATGACGATAACCGGAAGAAAAAGCTGCTGGATCTTTTTGCCACCATCACCAGCAAGACCAAGATCGTGGAACCGATGAAAAAGATTCACGGGTCGCTCAGGGACAGGGAAGCCATCGAGCGGGAGATCGCGCTCATCATGCGGGAGATCCTGGACAAGGGGTACTTCAAGACCAAGCTCACCCCCCGCCAGCTGGCCCGCCTCGTCATGGCCTTCGACGACGGGAAGAACGATACCGAGATCGCACGGGCGCTGGGGGACGAGAAGCTCTCCAAGACCGTGGCACGGGCCAGGGTCCGGCTGAAGCTCTTCCGTGACCTGGACTTCTCCATGCCCTTCTCCCGGGAGCAGATGGAGACACTCATGGACTCGGGGAAGACGCTCAAGGAGGTGAGCGAGGAACTGGACATCTCCCCGTCTACGCTCCGGGAGTACCGCCATGTCATCGAGGAGGAGAAGGACCCCACCCTGGACCCCTACCTGCAGCGGATCCACGACGTGATGGAGGACCGGGACCTCTCCGAGCAGATGACCCGGGGCCTCATCCAGGACGGCCTCGCCGAGGCCATCGACATCACAGAAGCCGAACTGATTGATGTCGGGTGATCCTCTTCAGATCCCGTCATTCACTCCTTTTTTTCCGCTGGTACTTTCCCTCATTCGATGACGTCTGGGGGGATAATCCGGTTCTCGGTTTTCCGGAATATGTTTACCGGCAGGATTGGTGACATGGTGCGGGAGGGGGCAGGCCCCCTCCCGGCCCCTCCCCCAGGAGGATATCACGCCACGCCGGTCAGAGGGACAGGATGGATCAGCGGGTCCCGGAACAACGGCGGGGGTGCCCACGCGGCGGGGGCGGTGAGCCCCCGAGAGCGTCTTACCAGTACGCATGATATCGGGTAACCTGACAGGAAGAGATGACAGGGACCATCTGCAGGGGCCGCAGCGGGGGGTGTCCCCAACCTTTTTCCCTCTCTACCGGTACCCTACTATCATGCGCCTCTCCTGGCTCGGCCATGCGTGCGTGATGCTGGAGGGTTCCCGGCAGGTGCTCATCGATCCCTACATCCCGGAAGGGAAGCTGGATCTATCCCCCGATCTTGTGGCCATTACCCATGGCCATGAGGACCACTTCGGGGAAGTGATCCGCCTGCACCGGAAGACCGTTGCCATCACGGAGATCGGCAAGTACCTCAGGTCAAAGGGACTCACCGTCGAGACCATGAACCTGGGGGGCACCATCACCGTTGACGGTGTCTCCTTTACCATGACCCCTGCACTCCACTCCTCCTGGCTGGAGTCCTGCGGGTTCGGGTTCTACGGCGGGACGGCATGCGGATTCGTGGTGGGCATGGACGGCGTCCGCGTCTACCACGCCGGCGACACGGCCCTCTTCTCGGACATGCGGCTCATCGGCGACCTCTACCGGCCTGACGTGGCGCTCCTTCCCATCGGCGGGCGGTTCACCATGGGACCGGACGAGGCGATGATGGCGGCGAACCTGGTGGGGGCAAAAACCGTCATCCCGATCCACTACAACACCTGGCCGGCCATCACCCAGGATGTGGAACGGTTCAAACAGGCCATCGAGCGGACCACAGACATCCGCGTCCAGGTGCTCCCGCCCGGTGGATATCTCGACCTGGTGGCTGAACAATAACCGGCGCGGACCGGCGATTCCTCGGTTCACGCCCTTAGTGGGGGCGGAGATCGGTCACGTCGGAATATGCTGTCTCCAGGTCCACTTCCGGGGGCACATAGGGTTTCTGCTTTGTGGAGAGGATCTTCCTGATCTCCTGGATCACTTCAGGTTTCCTGAAGGAGAGGAGTGCCCGCTGCTCCTCCTCGCCTGTGCCCTGTTCATGCACATCCTGGTGGCAGCGGGGGCAGAGGACCAGGATCTCCCGTTCCAGGCCGGCGATTGCCTCGCCGGTTTTATCGCCTGCGGCTCCGATGGTATGGACATCCATGTCGGCCGCAAGGATCTCCTTCCCGCAGAGCTCACACCGGCACCCTGTGGCCAGGATGATCCTCTTGATCCTGACAGGGGGGATGGCAGGATGGATGAGGAAGGTCATGTGCCTCAACGGCACATGGAGAGCCGGATCCCTTATAGGTTCTGCTGGTTCAGCCGGCATGTGGAAAATTCAGAATGTTTAATAAGGTACTGAACCGTGATCAATGGTCAGGTGCATACCAATGGTCAACATGAACCCTGGCGAGACCGTCGTCATGCAGGACGATGCGAAGTCTGACTACTTTGGCAAGGGGACCCTCATCATGACCAGTGCCAGGATCATCCTGGAGGTCAAAACCGGGGGCCTCCTCTCGAAAACAACCGAGGTCAAGCTGGATAAAGCTCTCTCAACCATCAAGGCGGTCTCGGCTCCCGGAGGAAAACAGCTGCAGATCCAGTTCGAAGGGAGCGTGGAACCGACCGACATCCACGTGTCCAACGCAGAGAAGTGGGAAGCGGCCATCAAGAGTGCGCTTGCCGTCAGCGGGAAGAAGTAGAAACAGGGGTACGGTTCTCCATCTCTCCTTTTTTCTT
>JAJRDF010000050.1 GCA_028678555.1 Methanomicrobiales archaeon | reverse complement strand
CTGATGGCCCGGGGGATGGTCCGGTTCGAGAAGGTCCCGTACGACGGCTACACCCTGATCTTCGGCGGATACAATGCCCTCGCCCTCCACGCCGCCTCGGAGCGGGGGGCGGTCCAGGCCCTGGGCGAGTTCGTGGGGGAGGGGAAGGAGTCGGTGGTGTACCGGGGCCTGGGCCTCACCGAGGTGGCCCTGAAGTTCCACCGGGTAGGCCAGCGCTCCTTCCATTCGGCCCGGATCAAACGGGGCTACCTCCCCCAGGAGGGGCATATCCCCTGGATCTTTGCCTCCGCCCATTCCGCGAAGCGTGAGTTCGAAGCCCTCACCCTCCTCCACCCCGCGGTCCCGGTCCCCCTCCCGGTCCTGCGGAACCGGAACCTGGTGGTGATGGGCTGGGTTGACGGTGCGACCCTGAACCGCTGCACGGTGGATCAGCCCGGTGTCGTGCTGGAGGAGATCCTGGGCCACGTGGCCGCCGCGTACCGGTGCGGCGTCATCCACGGCGACCTCTCGGAGTTCAACATCATGGCGGACGGGGAACGGGTGGTCTTCATCGACTGGCCCCAGTGGGTGGAGCCCACCCACCCCAACGCGGAGGAGGTCCTCCGGAAGGATCTCGAAAACCTCCTGGCCCACTTTGCCCGGAGGTACGGCCTCGCGTATCCCGTCGGGCAGGCGCTGGCGGAGGTGACCGGGTGAGGGTCTTTGGGATCGACGTGGTGACGGGATCCGTCCGGTCCCGGTCCCGGCGGCCGGTCTATGCCCTCGTCCGGATGGAGGACGGGGAGATCCTGGGGGAGCAGAAGGTGACCCGGTTCCGGCTCCTGAAGGAGCTGGCCGCCGAGAAACCCGATATCCTGGCCGTGGACAGCCTGCAGGAGATCGCCCGGGACCAGCACGAGCTCTACGCCTTCCTGCAGGTGCTTCCCGCCGGCATACGCCTCGTGCAGGTAACGGGCGGGGAGCGGCCCGAGACCCTGGGGAAGGTGGCGGCCCGGTACAACATCTCCTTTGACCGGCTGGACCCCGCCGACGAGGCCCGCACCATCGCCCGGATCGCCTCCCTGGGAGGAGGCTCGGAGGTGGTGGCATTCGAGAACACGACAGACGTGGTGGTCTCACGCCACCGGTCCATCGGGAAGGGGGGCTGGAGCCAGAACCGGTATACCCGGAAGATCCACGGGGCTGTCCTCTCCCGCGCGCGGGAGATCGAGGACCTCCTCTCATCTGCCGGGCTGCGGTACGCGAAGAAGGAGACCCGGGCCTTCGGCGGGGCCAGCCGGGTCGTCTTCCAGGTCTCCGCACCCCGGGAACTGGTGCCGGTCCACAGCTACCGGGGCACGGATGTCCAGGTGCGGGTCAGTGGCAGGAAGGCGGACCGGATCCGGTTCCGGCCCCTGGAGGGGGGTTCCCGCTACCTGGTGGTGGGCATCGACCCGGGCACCACCACCGCTGTCGCTGCCCTGGACCTGGACGGGAAGGTGGTCCACCTCTCCAGTTCCCGCCAGCGGCCCATGTCAGAGGTGATCGAGGCCCTCTACCGGACAGGAAAGCCGCTCGTCATCGCCTCGGATGTGAAGGAGATGCCCTTCTCCGTGGAACGGATCCGGCGGGCGTTCTCTGCCGTCGGCTATACGCCCCGGGAGGACCGGACGGTGGAGGAGAAGGCGGAGCTGGTGGCAGGCTTCCCGTACGGGAACATCCACGAGCGGGATGCCCTCGCTGCGGCTATCGATGCGTTCCGGTACTACCGGAACCGGCTCCAGAACGCGCTCCGGCGGGTTCCTCCGGGGGTTGACCTGGACCGGGTCCGGGCCGGGATCATCCGGGGCCAGTCCCTGGAGCAGGTGCTGGGGGGCATGAAGCCTGCAAAGCCGGAGCGGGAGGAGACGGTGACCGTGCCGGTGCCGGGGGTCCTGAAGGACGAGCGGGTGATGGTGCTGGACGGCACCGTGAAGCGGCTGAAGGGCTACGTGGCCGAGCTGCAGGAGGAGGTGAAGGCCAGGGACCGGGCGCTGGACCGGCTCCGGGAGCGGCAGGGCCATCTCCAGGCTGCCTGGAGGCAGCAGCTCCGCCGGGATGCCGAGATCGCCCGGCGGGATGCCCTGATCCAGGACCTGCGGCGGAGGCTGCGGAAAGAGGAGCGGAAGAACCGGGCGATGCATCGCCGTATCGAGCGGATGCGCAGGCCCCCGGGCCCCGCTGAGGGGGAGAGCGGGGTACCGGTGAAGGTGCTGGAGAGCCTGACCCGGGACGCCGTGCAGCGGCTGGAGGCCGAGCAGGGGATCGCCGAGGGGGACCTGCTCTTCGTCGCAAAGACTGCGGGGTGGGGAAGGAGCGTGATCCGGGACCTGGCCGAACGCGGGACCCGTGCCCTGATCGTCGCCCCCGGCACCTCCCAGGATCCCGATCCCCAGATGGTGGCCGCCTGCCGGGAACTGCCACTCCCCCTCATCCCGGAGGGGAAGGTGGGCCTGCGCCTGAAGGGAAAGAGCGGGAGCGTGGACCCTGAGACCCTCGACGGGGCGCTCCGCCAGTGGGAGGAGGGGCAGAGGGAACGGGAACGGGAGGAGAAGAAGGCCATGGTGGAGTACATCTTCCGGGAGTACCGGACCGAGCGGGAGAAGGAGGTGAGGAAGGGTGGATGACCGGGCGCTCCTCGCCGGGATCCTGGATCTCGTGGACCGGGGGCAGGCAGGGGATGACTGTGCCGTCCTCCCCTGCGGGGACCGGCTGCTGGTGGTGACCACCGACATGGTCCACGAGGCCACCGATTTCCCCTCCGGTATGACGGAGTGGCAGATGGGCTGGATGGCCGCCGCCGTCACCATTTCGGACATCGCCGCCATGGGTGCCGGGCCGGTGGCGCTCCTGGTCGCCGCGGGGGTGGACCGGCCGGCACGGCTCCGCCCCGTGATGGAAGGGGCCGCCGCCTGCTGCCGCAGATTCGGGGCGGCCATCGTGGGCGGGGACATCGACCGGCACCGGGAGCTGACGGTGGTCACCACCGGACTCGGCACCGTGGACCCGGCGAAGATCGTGCGGCGACGGGGGTCCCGGCCCGGGGACCTGATCGGGATCACCGGTGTGCCCGGCCGTGCCCAGGCGGCGCTGGAAGGATACCCGCAGTTCCGGAAGCATCTCCTGGAACCGCAGCCCCGGGTGGCGGAGGGGATCGCACTGGGAGTGGCCGGCGCCACCGCCATGATGGATACCAGCGACGGTCTCGCCCTCTCCCTCCATGACCTGCAGGCGGTGAACGACTGCGGGTACGCCATCGAATCGGGGCTCCTGCCGCTGGCCGCGGAGGTGCCGGAGGCAGAGGCCCGGTCCCTGGCACTCTTCGGTGGCGGAGACTACGATCTCCTCTTCACGATCCCCGGGGACCGGTTCCCGGTTCCCGGAGTGGAGGCACAGATCATCGGCAGGGTGGTGCGGGAGCGGGGGGTGCTTCTGGACGGGGCCCCTCTGCCGGCCCGGGGGTTTGCCCACGTCTGGGAGGAAGGGTGAGGGGGAGGTCCCGGCAGTTGGATCCTCGCATAATCATCTCCCCACGCACCACAGTCGGGCTAAGGAGATCCGCTTGATCCGGGGCGATCTCCGCCCATAAAATTAATGATAAATAGTGTCCTTCTCCGAAAATGAAATATAATCCACGTCAATATCGCAATCAGGGTGAAAAAACAACGACGAACGAATGGTAATTATTATATATTACATATAAGCCATTGTAAATCATCCGAACTGACGGTACCGTCCCCCTGCCTCTCCAGGGCAGCGGGGAAAGAACGGGTACCGGCCGGGGTTGTTCACATGTTCCGGAAGACCATGGTTCTGCTTATGCTGGCCGCCCTGCTGCTGGGGTGCATGGCACCCGCCGCGGCGGCCACGAATGCTGTCACCGGCGCCACGGATACCGACGCATCGGATGCCGCCGATCCGCATGCCGCCGTCACCGCAGGTGCGTCATCCCGGGAGAAGGGGGCAGCGACACCGTTCGTTGCCCCGGAGAACCCGGACTACGGGAAATACCGGGAGGACAGGGACAGGGGAAGGATCAGGACGACTACTGCCGAAGGGAATGCCCTGGGCTACATCCCCTCCCCGGTCTCCCTCTCCCACACGAAGGGGGGGCAGGTCTCCCGGCGGGCGCTCCTGGCCGCCGCCCAGGGCCTGGCAGCTGAGGGCGGGCTCGCCCAGTCGATCCCCGGGGGCGACATCGTCAGCCTTCCCTCCAGCTATGACCTGAGAACGCAGGGGAAGCTGACACCGGTCAGGAACCAGGGTGCCTGCGGGTCCTGCTGGGCCTTTGCCACCTACGGGTCCCTGGAGTCCACCCTGAAGCCCGGTGAGACCTGGGATCTCTCTGAGAACAACCTGAAGAACAAACATGGCTACGCCGGGACCCACTGTGCCGGCGGGAACGCCGGCATGTCCACGGCCTACCTGGCCCGGTACGTGGGGCCTGTCGCCGAGGCGGATGATCCCTACAATGCCGCCTCCTCCTATTCCCCGTCCAACCTCCCGGTCCGGAAGCACGTGCAGGACGTGCTCTACCTCCCGGACCGGTCCGGCCCCCTGGACAACGACAACATCAAGAATGCCATCCAGGTCTATGGCGGGGTCTATTCGCTGATCTACTGGACAGATACCGCCTACCAGTCCGCCACCAGCTCCTTCTACTACAGCGGGCCGTCCACCATCAACCATGCCATCACCATCGTCGGCTGGGATGACAACTACGAACGCAGCCGGTTCCGGACCTCGGCACCTGGGAACGGCGCCTTCATCGTCCGGAACAGCTGGGGCACCGGTTTCGGGGACGCCGGGTATTTCTATGTCTCGTACTATGACAGCGCGATCGGCCTGGGCAACGTAGTCTTCACCGCGGAACCCACCCAGAACTTCCAGACCGGGTACCAGTACGATACCCTGGGCTGGACCAGCAGTGCAGGCTTCGGGAGCGACACCGCCTGGTTCGCCAATGTCTTCACCGCCACCGCCCCCGAGCAGATCAGCGCTGCCTCCTTCTACACGGCCTCCTCCGACTCGGAGTACCAGGTCTCGGTGTACACGAATCCCACGGACGGCCCGCTGAGCGCGGCCGGGCCCCTCGCCGTGAAGACAGGGACCATCGCCATCCCCGGCTACCACACGGTCCGCCTCGATACGCCGGTGCCGGTGACCCAGGGCCAGAAGTTCTCGGTGGTGGTCCGGCTCCGGACGCCGGGCTACGATTACCCCATCCCGCTGGAGTCCCCGATCCCCAACTTTGCCACCAACGTGAACGCCGCGGCCGGCCAGAGTTACATCAGCGGAAATGGCCTGGGCTGGTCCGACACCACCACCAGCTGGAAGACCACGAACGTCTGCCTGAAGGCCTTTACCGTCTCCGGCCCCCGACCGGAACCGGTGCTCACCGGCATCTCGCCGGCCACGAAGGTGGCAGGCAGCGGAGCCTTCACCCTGACGGCGACGGGGAGCGGCTTCACCCCCCAGTCAGTGATCCGGTGGAACGGTGCCGACCGGCCCACCACCTACGGCTCTTCCACCCAGCTGACCGTCGCGATCCCTGCCACCGATGTGGCCACGGAAGGGAGTGCCAGCGTGACGGTGTACACCCCGGCACCCGGCGGGGGGACCTCGTCCCCGCAGACCTTCACCGTGAGCGGTCCGCCCGCGCCGGTGCCGGTGCTCACGGGCATCTCCCCGGCCGCCGCCACGGCCGGGGATGCGGCCTTCACCCTGACGGCGACGGGGAGCGGCTTCACCTCCCGGTCGGTGATCCGGTGGAACGGGGCTGATCGCACGACCACCTTTGTCTCCTCCACCCGGATCACGGCCACGATCCCGGCAGCCGATATCGCCACGGCAGGCACCGCCTCCGTGACGGTGTACACCCCGGCCCCCGGCGGAGGCACCTCGTCCCCGCAGACCTTCTTCATCTCGGCGGTGCCCCTGGGAGGAGCCGTGGTGACCACGGAGACGTCCACCACCTACACGTACCTGGCCTATTCCAACACCTACAAGCAGCAGGCCCAGTCCGTGAAGGCTGCGGGCACCGGCATCTCCCAGATCTCCGTTGCCCTGGCGAAGAAGGGGTCGCCCACCCAGGTCCTCACCCTCCACGTGAGGAAGGTCATTGGCGGGACCGACCTGGCCACCGCCACCATCACTCCCGACATGGTCACCTCCACCCTGCCGGCGAATCCCACCTGGGTCACGCTGCCGGTATCGGCAACGGGCCTCACGCCGGGAACCACCTACTACGTGGTCCTGAAGGCAGGGACCACCAGCCTCCGGAACTATTACACGGTCCCGCTGAACGGACAGAACCCGTACAAGGACGGGGCCCACTACAAGAACACCATCGGGTCCCTGAACTCCAACACCGACATGCTGGTGAAGGTGTGGTTCACGGGGACCTGAAAGACCCCCCCATGCTCCGCCGGGGAGATCCCCGGCGCCTCCCTCCTTTTTTCCGATGATCAACTGAACCTGCTCCAGGGAATACATTTCGACATCTGTTTATAGGGGAACCTCGAAGGAGCATCATCTGCAATCTGCAGGAGACCCCGGCCGCATCTTGGGCGCTCTGGGAGGAAAGAAGGGCCCGGGAATCAGGGAGGTCTCCTGCAGCCGGTTGCGGTCCAGAGGGTGTCCCGCAACCGAGAGATTGTGGAAAGAAATCGGGAATGATTGCCCGTGGGAAGGTGAGGAGAATGGATTGGATGAAACTCTTTTGCCATGCCATTCTGGTGTGCGTCGCCGGCATGGTGTTGTGCAGCCCGGTTTCCGGTGTCATGGTCCCGTATACGCTCCCGCAGCTGGCACAGGGTGCGAGCGATATCGTGATCGGAACCGTCATCAGTTCTGAGAGTCACTGGAACGGGGAACAGACCAATATTGAGACCACCGTTATGGTTGCGGTGGAGGAGACCGTCAAGGGAGATATTGCAGGTGGCACCGTCTCGCTGAAGTACCGGGGAGGGACGGTAGGGGACATCACCCAGGTGTCCGAGGACCAGCCGGTACTCACCGTTGGGGACCGGTACGGCCTCTTCCTGGACCAGACCACTGAGGCCTATCGCATCTATGGACTGTACCAGGGGGTATATCCCCTTTCGGTTGCTGATGCCAGGAAAGGGGACCCGGGAAAGGTGGGGGATATCCCTGCATCAACACTCTGGAAGGAACGGGTCCAGGCCGCGGTTCAGGGCCAGGGTGGGAGCGGACCGAGGACCCTGGCAGGATCGGCCAGCCCTCCCCTTGAAGTGGCTGCCGTACCCATGATCCGAACCGTGATCCCCTCGACAGCATCCGCGGGAACCGGAACGGAAATCACCATTTACGGCTCCGGCTTCGGCCGGAAAGCCTCCCGCACGTCCAACGCGGATGTGGAATTCCTGTATTATATCGACGGAATCGAGATGCACTATATCTATGCCTCCGGTTATCCCAATTTCGCGTCCAATGTCAACGACATCCGTTCCTGGAACGACAAGGCGATCCGCGTGAAGGTACCATCAGGGATCTGCGGTGACGGGTACAGATGTTCTGCGGCCAGTGGCTTTGTCAGGGTCTACACCGACGATTTCAGCCGGAGCAGCATGATACCTTTCACCGTCACCTTCGGATACGGCAAGGCGAACTGGGGTTCCCAGGATGCCATGTACTTTGTCAATAATAATTTCCCGGGCCTGGATGGTGCCACCGCCATCAAGAATGCCGCAGGGACCTGGAACGGTGCCATCCCCAACTCCAGGTTCCGGATCCGGTACGCGGGCCCATCGACTCTCACCGGGTTCGGGAACGACGGGACCAGCCTGCTCTTCCTGGGCCCGGCGGATGATTTCGCCGGATACGGCGGGGTGATCGCCTGGACCGATTTCTGGACCGACGCGAGCGGTACCATCAGGGAGGCTGATACCGAATTCAATCCGAAATGGACATGGACCACGGGAACCGCCTCCGGGAAGGCCAACACCTTCAACGTGGAAGCGATTGCACTCCACGAGATGGGGCACTGGCTCTTCCTCAAGGATCTGTATGGAGACCTGCCCACGTATTCGGGATATTCCGGGTACCCGTCCGATGTGGGAAAGGCGATGTTCGGATGGTTTGACGATTTCTACGGGAACAAGGATCAGAAAATCCTGCAAGCCGGTGATATCGCCGGCATCCGGTGGATTTACCCCAACAGCCCGGTCCCGGTTCTCACGGGCATCAGCCCGGTCTCGGCCCTGGCCGGCACCCAGGGGCTTATCCTGGAGCTCACGGGTGACGGGTTCATCCCCAATTCCCGGGTCCGGTGGAACGGGGTTGACAGGCCCACGACCTTTGTGTCCTCCACACGGCTCACGGCGGCGATTTCTGCCACCGATCTCGCGAAAGCGGGTACCAGGACCGTGACGGTCTTCAACCCGGCACCCGGCGGTGGGACCACGGCCGGGCAGACCTTCACCATCATACCCGTGACCAACCCGGTACCGGTCCTCTCCGGCATATCCCCCGACGAGGCCAGCGAGGGCGGGGAGGCCTTTACCCTGATGGTGACCGGGAGCGGGCTCATCCCCACATCGAAGGTCCGGTGGAACGGGGCCGACCGGCCCACCACCTATGTCTCGTCCACGAAGGTTACCGCAGCGATCCCGGCATCCGATATCGCCACCTCCGGCACCCGGACGGTGACGGTCTTCA
>JAJRDF010000162.1 GCA_028678555.1 Methanomicrobiales archaeon | reverse complement strand
CCTTTGCCATCCACTCCGTGTTCCTGCCGCTCGCCACCCGGGCGAACATCTCATCCGAGAGGTCCCGGAGGCCCATCCCGCCGTACCGCTCCGGGTAGGCCTCGGCCAGGTCAGGGAGCACCTGCGCGAGGGGCGTGTTTTTGTCGTAGTCATGCTTGAAGGAGAGGAGCGCGTTCACGAGGGTACCCCACTTCCCCTTCGTGATCCCCAGGGAGAAGAGGAAGAGGATCGTGAAGTCCGTCGTCTTCTCCTGCACGATACCCTGGTTGTTCAGGTACGCCGTGACGATCGAGGCCGGGATTCCCCGTTTCTCCAGCTGCCCCTTTCGGGTCATGCCCGGTGTCACGATGGAGACCTTGATGGGGTCCAGCATGCAGTAACCGTCCTCAAGATCGGAAAACCCGTGCCAGTCTTCCCCGGGATGGAGGACCCAGGCATCGGGGGTGGTGACCAGGAGGGAGTCGGGGGCATCCTGGAAAGCCATCGTCCTCCCGGTCTCCGGATCCCGGACCGTGTCCGGCTGCCAGGGGGCAAAGAACCACCCGCCCTCTGCCACGAACTCCGCATGGATACGGGCCATCGTCTTCCGGAACGCCACCGCCTCCTGGATCGATTCTGTTGTCAGTGCGGGCCCGAACGGGCCGTCCATCATCGACGCACTCACCTCGTTGGAGGCGATGATAGTGTACAGGGGGGACGTGGAGGCATGCATCATGAAGGACTCGTTGAACCGGGCGTGGTCGATGGGATCCTTCCCGTCCCTCACATGGATAAAGGATGCCTGGGAGAAGGCCGCCAGGAGCTTGTGCGTCGAGGTGGTGGCAAAGACCGTCGGGCCACGGTACCCTGCCGGGTCACCGTACATGGCGTGCCGGTCCCGGTAGAGCGGGTTGAAACGGGCATACCCGTACCATGCCTCGTCGAAGTGGATCCGGCTGACCGTCGGGCTGAGCAGTTCCAGTACCCGCCGCACATTGTAGGTCAGTCCGTCGTAAGTGGAGTTGGTGATGACACAGTGGACCGGTTTTTTATTCTTTGCCTCCGCAGCAAGGGTACTCTCCTTCACCGCCTTCTGGATCGCTCCCTTCGCGAGAACTTCCGGGTGTATCGGGCCGATAAGGCCCAGGTAATTACGGGAGGGGAGCAGGTAGACCGGCCGGGCACCGGTCAGGGTGAGGGAATGTTCGATGGACTTGTGGCAGTTCCGGTCACAGAGCGCGATCTCTCCATCGGTGACGCAGGCCATGAACACCACCCGGTTGGAGGTGGAGGTGCCGTTCGTCACGGTGTAACTCCGGTGGGCCCCGAAGACCCGGGCCGCGTATTTCTCGCTTTCCCCAATAGGCCCGGAGTGGTCCAGGAGGGAGCCCAGCGCCCCGACCGAGATGGAGAGGTCGGTGCGGAACAGCGGTTCGCCGTACACCTCGTGGAAGGCGAGGCCGACCGGGGATTTCAGGAATGCCGTGCCACCGGTGTGGCCCGGCGTGTGCCAGGAGTACTCATACACCTGCGAGAACGCGGCGAGCGCCGCGGTGAAGGGGGGGACGATCTGCCGCCGGTACCGTCCCATGGCGGCAACGATCCGCCCGGCGATGAAGGCGGGGGTGTCCTCCAGCAGCCAGACAAAATCGCTGACCTTCTCCATGATCCCGGTGGGGATCGCCGAGGCAGCGGTCCGCTCGGCCATCAAAAAGACCGGGAGAAGATGGTTCCGTGACCGGAGCATCTCGATCAGCTGTACCGCCTCCGTGTGGGCGGGATCTTCCTCACCGATATCCCAGTCCAGGAGGAAGCAGTCGATCCCCGGGTCAGAGATAACGATCGACTCTGCATCGTGAATCGAGAGGGAACCGATGACATCGGTCTCCTTCTTCTCCAGTTCCCCGATGAGCTTCCTGCAGGCGGTTCCCTTGGCATTCTCGGCGTTCAGGTCATTGTTGACAATAAGCACCTTGAATCTGCGAAGGGGGCTCATAATCTTCATTTAATCGCACCACCGGAGAGAGGATGACCCTTTGGCTATTTAATGGATACGATACGGTACAGAAATAATATCGTTGAAATACCGGGCATCTGGCCGGAGATGACCCGGAGATGCCCCGTCACCGGAACGGATGGGCAAGGAACGTCTGATCAGTGGAAACCAGGAAGTGTGGGACTGGGGATCATCCGGATCCGGTCAGCGGCGGAGAGGACACGGACCGGGTCCCCCGCGGAATCCTCACTTCACCCGCCGGGCAAGGAAGAAGAGTTCGTCGCCGATGGCCCACTTCTCCCGGGACTTCTGGAGGACGATTGCCGAGTCCTCCTCGGCGATCTCGGGGACATCGCCGTGGTAGCCGATGATCTCCCCCTTCTTCACATCCTGGAAGGACCCCGAGTAATCCCCTGCGTACCGGAAACCGGCCTTGGTGAGGGGGACCCGCTTCGAGAACTGGTATTTCCGGTACTTCCGCTTCGGCGGCCTGAGGGGGCCGTCGGGTTTCATGAGGCCCTGGTCGGCGAGGATGTTGAGGATACTCTCTGTCACGACCGCCCGGGTGCTCGTGTCCTTCTCCCACCCGGTCTCGAAGCAGATGCCAATCCCACCGCAGGACTCGACATACTCGTCGGTGGAGGCCCGGTGCCCCCCGAGGATGAAGTCCGGGTCAGCGAGCACGATATCGGTACCGAACCACCGGTACACTTTCTCCCGCTTTGCCCCGAAGAGGTTTGCGAGGAAGGGCATCGAGGGCAGCGCGGTGGAGTGGATGTCAATCGAGATGTCTGCCGTCGAAAGGATGGGGGCCAGCTGGTGGGCACGGCGGGACTCGTAGAAGTCGAGGACCGGGCCGGCCAGGTGCCCGTCCGAGAAGAGGCGGTTGAGGTTGTGTTCCGGAAGGGTGGCTCGTTTCACGAGCCGGATAGCCTCCTCGTTCCCCAGGATCAGGGTCAGCTTCCCCTTCTCCACCCGCTTCTCCCCGCCCGCAAACATGGGTTGCAGGGACTTCACGACTTCGATACCGGTCCGCTCGTCCCCATGCGTGCCACCGATGACAACGATATGAGGCCCGGGCTTCGGTCCTTCCACCTGCCAGATACCTGATCCGATCTCTTTCAGCATCTCTCAACCATCTCCTCTCAGGTGCAGGATGTCACAGGAGAAATGGGGCAACTCCCGTTATTTACTGCTGCCTGTACCCTTTTTTTTGCCGGACCTGGCCAGTTCCTTTCCCAGCTGCGCCAGATCCTCAGGGAGTATGGCCTTCTGGACGATCAGCTCCCCGTGGTACCTGCCGACGATC